>DAOTPH010000007.1:0-21668 GCA_035451765.1 Bacteroidota bacterium
GCATTTTCTCGAGAAAAGATTGAATCTCCCGAAACAAATGAAATTCGTTTGCAAAGCTTTCTTTTGACAGCTTTTATCAATACTATATTATTAATTTTTGCTTTTCTTTTGTTTTATGGAATTTCATTTTTAATGGTTGTAATAATTGATATATATGCTGTATTTATTATTTATTACATAATTTTTAGAATTAAATACTCTGCAATGCTTCAATCATCGAACAGGCTGTGATTTTTATTTCTTATGCATTTATCTTTTGCTCGTTTTTTAGCTTTCACTAAATGGCTCTACTATCGGCTTTACGATTCTCAATTTTTTTATATTGACTATTGGTCATTTGTGCATATTATATCAGGATTTATGCTCGTTGTTATCCTTTTAGCTCTTAATTTAAAATATAAAAAAACTATCTTTATCAGTCTTATTGTTCTATGGGAAGTGGTTGAAGTTTTATTTAAATATTTTGCTTTAAATATTTTTCGTCCCGAAACAATTAAAGACCAAATTAATGATATTGTTATTGGTTTATTAGCGGGATATATAACTTATTTATTTATAAAATATGGAGCTGCTATATTTTCAAAAAATCATATTTCTACTCAATTATTATCTAATTTCTTTACTGCTTTAATACTTGGATTCTTGTGGGCAGGCACTTACCAATCTCAAAAAAGCATTGAAATTTTTAACGCAACAGGTTTGAACTTCCTAAATTTTCTTTTCTGGACTTTGTTAATTGCTCTTTTTATTTTTGCTTTATTTTTTTTAAATCGTTATTTAAAGAAATCTTGGATTTCATTTAGTATCGTTAGTTTACTTTACTATTTTTGCTTATTTACAATAAATATTATTAGTCAAAATGCTGAAATTAATACATCACCATCTAATTTATCGCTTATGTTTCTTTTTAGTTATATTCACGACAATCAAATTATTAAGATAGGTTTTATTATTGCCCCTTTCATAATAATCTCTCATTTCCTTATGTTAAATTGGATGTTAAAAAAAATCCACCCACAATTATCTACTGATTAATCTTATTTCTATAATTTTGGTATATAATTTTTGTGAGGTAATTGGTACTTTCTAAAAATTAGTGCCATTTCACTTTTTTATAAGTGCTAAATGTTTATGTTTCATTATAAATAGTAAATTGAAAAATACAATATTTGATAGATTTGAAATATATAATTGGCTATTTTTCGACTAAAATCCAAAAATTATGAATAATAATATCAATATTCGCTTGCATAATACAAGAAATGAAATTTGGGAATTATTAAATCAATATTATAATCTTACTCACCTTGAATATTCTCGTTTAAAGTATGAATATGAATATCATTTTGGGTGCATCACTGAAAAGATAGATTATTATAAAAAATTAGAAGAAAAAATTAAACAAAATTATTCAAAGCTACAATCAAATGATCAATTTAGGGTAAATTCTCCTGAGAATTCACAATACCAATCTCCCCATGATTTTGAGAGCAAAAATGATGGTATCGAAGATGCTCAAACAAATCAAAATATTCGCAAATATTATATTGAGCTTGTGAAATATCTTCATCCCGATGTATCAGATGCCAAGGATGATTTTACTCTTTTTTGGAATCAAATACAAGATTCTTATAAAAATTTTGATGAATTTCGTTTAGAATTATATTGGCGTTCATTAATTAATAAAGTAGAAGATAAAGATTATGATGATGAAGACTCTAAAAATTCGGCTATTGAAAATGAAATAAATATCCTAAATTTTAAAATACAAAAAATTAAAAAATTGATTAATGAACTATATTCTAAAGAACCTTATGTTTTTGCAAATAAAATAAACGATGGACTTTGGAGGATCACTCATCGCAGAGAATTAGAAAGTAAATTATTTTATCTAAAAAAGAAATTTGTTTATATTGAGCCAAAACTTGCTAAGGCTTAATTTTCTTATCTAAGACTATAATAAATAATATTTCTTAACGTTAATTTATTTTATTTCTATTCTGTATCGAAAATGAAACTTTATAATATAAACTTGTTAAATTTCAAAGTTCTTATAATTATTTCAATTTTTTTATTTACTTCTTCACAATTACTTCCAGCGGAAATAATGACTTCAAATTGGGAATTATATTCTTCTCAAATCGATTTGACTTGTGCTACAATGGATAATAATCATAATATTTGGGCGGGTTCTATTGGTGGATTGTTTGTTTATAATTTACAAACAAAAGATGTGCATTCCTTCAATAGTTTGAATGGGATCTGGGATAATGAAATTAATGAAATTTATTATGATGCTCAATCAAATTTAATTTTTGCGGGAAGTTCAGCTGGCGCGCTTAATATTTTTAATGATAAGTTTCATACTTCAATAAATCTTGATATTAATAATAGTACATTTGCAAATAAGACAATCTATTCCATTACAGGAAGTAATGGTAAATTATTTATTGGTACAGGCTTTGGATTGGTTGCCTACGATATTTCGCGAGGTATTTTTATTGAGACTGTGCTTAAATTTAATGATTTTCCTACAAATACTGCGGTTAATAAAGTTATGATTGTTGATGACACTGTTTATGTTGCAACAAATCAAGGCATTGCTTATTCTTCTGTTAATGGGCAATTAGCTAATCCAAAGAATTGGAACACAATTAAAGCACCCTCTGGATTTTATAATGAAAAATTTAAAGATATAATAATTTTCAAGGGTTCTATTTATACAATTTCAAATAATAATATTTATAAAATTGAATCTGATAGCCTTGTTTTTCTTTATACTTCTACAGATGCAATTTTGAACTTAACAAAAGATGAAAATACAGTTTATTGGGCAACGAGTAATGCAGTCTATGACATTAATTTTAATAATATAAATCTTAATAAACCATATAACTTAAATAAATTTGAAGTTTTTGGCAACAACAGAATTGCACTCTTTACTCAAAATGGAATGGGAATATATTCTGGCAATGAGTATGAAAATATCGTTCCCAATTCCCCTATTTCAAACAAATTTATTGATTTAGATATTGATATAAATAATAATTTATGGGTAGCCACAGGTCGCTTTGGATCTTTAGGATTTATGAAATTTGACGGAAAAAAATGGGAAAATTTCACTTATAATAAATACCCTAAGACAATGGGCACTCAATTTATGTATATAACATCATTGAAGGATGGCTCAGTTGTTGCGAGTGGATGGGGACAAGGATTAATATTTGTTTCAGAAGTAGATTCAAACTATGTATTTTCTCAGAGAACTTATTCAAATTCAGCATTAATAGGTATATTGAGTAATCCTGGTTATGTTGTTACGGGAAATGTTTGCCAAGATGATTCAGGGATAATTTGGGTTGTGAATTATGGCGAAAATTCTGCAGGTCCTTTGCTTGTTGCCTTTGATAAGGATTCTAATTCTTATGGTTTTGAGAATTGTGTATCTCCGCTTGACCGATGGTATTTGGATCTTGCAATTGACCAAAATGGAACTAAATGGATTGCATCAACCTTATCAGGTGGGTTGCTTTATTATAATGAAAATAGAACACTTAATGATAAAACTGATGATATTTGTGGAAAAATTGATAAGGATAATTACCCTAATTTATTATCTAATATTCAAACTTCACTTGCAGTTGATAAGCAAGGTCAGCTTTGGATTGGAACGCCTAGTGGCCTCGCATCTATATTTAATCCTAATGCAGTGCTTTTCAATCAAAAACCTTTCGTACGTGCTATTAGACAGTTAAATCAACAAACAATCAATTGTATATATGTCGATCCAGTTGATAATAAATGGCTTGCCACAAATCAAGGTTTATGGGTCCTTAATCCTGATGGTAGCGAAATCCTCAATGTGTTTAATAAAAAGAATTCACCTCTTGCGACTGATGAAATTATCTCTGTGGTTGGCAATCCTAATACAGGTGATATTTATGTTGGTACTCAACTGGGATTATATAAATTTACAACAAACTATGTGCGAGCTCTTATGGATTATAATATTACTTGTTATCCACAACCTTTTAAAATTGCAAACGATGGAAATTTAGTGATTGATGGCTTGACACAAAATTCTGAAATTTTTATTACAAATATTACAGGCGTCTTGGTTAAGCGGCTCTCGACCGATTCTCGTAAAGTACTGTGGGACGGTCGTGATGAACAGGGTAATTTAGTGGCAACGGGTATTTATTTAATTTATGCACAATCAACGTCAAGTTCACAATCGTCGGTTCAGAAAGTGGCAATAATTAATAATAAATAGATGGAAGATTCTCAATTGAGAATAGCTTTTTTGTGGCATAATCATCAACCTTATTATGCTATGGATGGTAAATTTATGCTGCCCTGGGTGCGTTTCCATAGTATTAAAGATTATAGAGATTTGCCATTGCTTTTTAAAGAATTTCCAAAAATAAAACACAATATTAATATTGTTCCTTCTTTATTCTTGCAAATTCAGCAATATATTAACCACCAAAAATTTGACAGAGTGCAGGAACTTACTTTAATTAATGCAGACCATTTATCAATTGATGAAAAAAAGGAAATACTCTTTCAATTTTTTGTTTGCAATGAGAAGCATTTGATAAAACCTTATCCCCGATATTACGAATTGTTCCAAAAATCAAAAAATGAGAATGCGATTGAACTATTCACATCTCAAGATTTTAGAGATTTGCAAGTTTGGTATAATTTATGTTGGTTTGGCAATTATGCTCGAAAAGAAAAGCCAATTGCCGATTTATTTTTAAAAGGGAGTAATTTCTCTGAAGCTGACAAATCAATTTGCTTAGAATATCAATTGAAAATAATGAACGATATTCTTCCATTGCTTAATGAAATGCAAAAAAATTCACAAATCGAAATTTCAACAACTTCTTTTTATCATCCAATAATCCCATTAATTATTGATACAAATTGTGTACTTGAAGCGAATCCAAATAATCCAAAGCTTGAACAACCTTTTCAATTTCCTCAAGACGCTGCCTTGCAAATTTCAAAGGCAAAAGAGTTCTATAAAAATATATTTGGATTTTATCCAATTGGAGCCTGGCCTTCCGAGGGTGCAGTCTCAAATGAAGCATTATGTTTAATTGCGGATAACAATTTTCAATGGGTTGCTACTGATGAATCCATCCTTTTTGCAAGCGAAAATTCTACTTCTGGTCTCGAAAAATATTTCCCAAGAAAATATAATAATCAAAATAAAGAAATTACGCTATTTTTCCGTGACCATCATTTATCTGACAAAATTGGCTTTGATTATCAAAATTGGTATTATATAGATGCTGTAAATGATTTTATTTACAATTTATCAAATATACGAAATGCAATTTTAAATCATTATGGTCCCGATGGGCTTAGAGCAGCTATTGTACCAATAATCCTCGATGGTGAAAATTGCTGGGAATACTATGAAAATAATGGAGAGGATTTTCTAAGAGAATTATTTAATCGATTATCTGTTTCTAATGATTTTACAACTGTAAGATTTTCGGATATTCTAAATGATGGCTCGGATAAATTTTTAGCTGGACTTTCCAATATTCGTGCAGGAAGCTGGATCAATGCAAATTTTGATATATGGATTGGAACTGACATTCACATCAAAGCTTGGAAAATGCTTCAAGATGCCCGTATTGCTTTTGAAAATAATCGCAATAAACTTCCCGAAGATATTGAAAATGAAATTATAAACGAAATTATGATTGCAGAAGGCTCTGATTGGTTCTGGTGGTATTCTCCATATAATCAATCTGACAACAAGAAGGATTTCGATATATTATTTCGATATCATATTGAAAATATTTATAAGTTGTTGGGCCTTCCAATTCCAGATGAAGTTAATAATCCAATTGATGGTAATAACGTAGAGTATTTACAAAATACTGCAACAAATCAAAATTCCACAATGCATAGGGCATGCCAATGATATATTTCTTTTCTGATGTGCATCTTGGATTCAGCAGTCGTGAAATCGAGAGAAAGAAAGAAGATTTGATGCTTAATTTCCTTGATGAAATTTCAAAAGATGCGGAAAAAATAGTTATTGTGGGGGATTTTTTTGATTATTGGTTCGATTGGAACCGGACAATTCCAAAAGATAATTATCGAACTTTAGCAAAACTCGATGAACTTATTCAAAAAAAAATTGAAATTGAATATTTAATAGGAAATCATGATTTTGGTCACTATCGCTTTTTTAAAGAAAATTTAGGCATAGTTCCAATCGAAAATGATATTGAGCGTGTATTTTATAATAAGAAGTTTTATATTTCTCATGGTGATGGCAAAAGTTATAATGATGGTGGTTATAGATGTATGAAACGCATTTTACGAAATAAGTTCAATCAAAGATTATATCGCCTTTTGCATCCTGATTTTAGTATTTGGCTTGCTTCAAAAAGTTCAAAAAAAAGTCGAGGAATGACGGGAGTGAAAAATTATGGCGAGAGCGATGGTATGAGAGATTTTGCTTTTAAAAAGATTGATGAGGGTTTTGATTATGTGATAATGGGACATCGCCATAAAGTCGAATACTTGCCTTATAATAGTGGAATATATATTAATTTAGGAGATTGGTTGGAATTGAAACCTCATTATGCAAGCTTTGATGGAGAGATTTTACAATTAAATGAAATAAGTTTTGATAATATAAAAACTTAGATACTTCTACATTATCGATTATGGCCTATTTCTTTTGTTCTTTTTCTTTATATTCTTTTATAATTTCTTCTTCAATTGATTTCGGTACAGGTTGGTATTTCATAAATTCCATTGTAAATTCTCCTTTACCTTGAGTAAGACTACGCAAATCCGAAGAATATCCAAACATTTCGCGCAATGGCACATCAGCTTCAATTGTGATATATTTTGCGTCTAAAGTAGTATTATGAATAATTCCACGGCGTTGATTTAAATTGCCAATTACTACACCTTGAAATTCTTCAGGCACAGCAACCTCCAACTTCATAATAGGTTCCAAAATAATTGGTCTTGCTTTAGGTAATACTTCTCGTAAAGCAGAACGGCTTGCCAATTTAAAAGCTAATTCTGACGAATCAACGGGGTGAGTGGAGCCATCATTAAGCGTAACCTTGACATCAACAATAGGTTGTCTGATAATAAATCCTTCGTGGAGCTGCTCTCGGAATCCTTTATCGCAAGCTGCGATAAATTCTTTTGGAATAACACCTCCTATTATTTTATTTTCAAATAAATAATGCTCATTATTAGGTTCTTTCAATGGTTCGATATAACCCGCAACACGTGCAAATTGGCCAGCGCCACCTGTCTGTTTTTTATGAGTATAATCAAAATCGGCTCTTTGAGTGATTGTCTCGCGATATGCTACTTTTGGTTTTCCAACAATAACTTCAGTATTATATTCTCTACGGATGCGTTCTACATATATCTCGAGATGCAGCTCACCCATACCTTTCATTATTGTTTCGCCACTTTCTTCGTCGCGATAGACTATAAATGTTGGGTCCTCTTTTTGAAATCTGTTTAATGCTTTAGAAAAATTAGCTTCTAATGTTCTTTCTTTTGGTGCAATAGAAAGCTCCATAACAGGTGTTGGGATGTGCATTGATGTAAGTGAATAATTGAGCCTTCCATCGGTGAAAGTATCGCCTGAAGAGCATTCTACACCAAACATTCCGATTATGTCGCCTGCATAAGCTTCGTCAATATCTTCCATTTGTGAGGCATGCATTTTAACAATACGGGGAACTTTTAATTTTCTGCCTGTATGGATATTAACAAGCATATCGCCTTTTTTAATGCTACCTTGATAAATTCTCATATAAGTCAGTTGTCCGTATTTTCCATCTTCAAGCTTAAAAGCAAGTGCAACTGTAGGTAGCGATTTATCGGGAATGAGCTCCACTTGATTTTCATTGTCATCAAGATCTACTGCGTAATTTTTAACTTCATCAGGTGCAGGTAAGAACAATCCTATGCCATCAAGCAAAGTTTGAATTCCTTTATTTTGCTTTGCAGTGCCAACATATACAGGTGTAATATGCATTGCAATTGTTGCTCTACGTATTGCCGCAATTAATTCATCGGAGGAAATTTCCTCATCTGCGAGATATTTATTGGCAATATTATCATCATAATCTGCAATGCGTTCAATCATTATTTGACGTCTTTTTCGGGCTTCACTAAGTAAATGATTTGGAATTTCTTGTTCAATGACATTTTCACCATTATCACCTTCATAATATATCGCTTTCATTTTTATAAGATCTACAACACCTTTAAAATTATCTTCTAATCCGATTGGCATTGTAATCATCACAGGTTTATGGTTTAATTTTTCTTCTAATTGATTTATAACCCTATCAGGATTTGCACCTGCTCGATCAACTTTATTAATAAAAGCAATACGTGGAACATTATAACGCCTCATCTGTCTATCGACAGTAATAGATTGGCTTTGAACTCCTGCTACACCACATAATACTAATATTGCTCCGTCCAATACACGCAATGCACGTTCTACTTCAACCGTGAAATCTATATGTCCAGGCGTATCTATCAAGTTTATTTGATAATCCTTCCATTTGCAATAGGTTGCTGCAGATTGAATTGTAATTCCTTTCTCTCTCTCCAAATCCATAGAATCCATTGTGGGACCCTCACCCGTTTTGCTACGCACCTCAATCATTTGGTGAATTCTCCCTGTGTAATATAGAATCCGTTCGCTTAGAGTTGTTTTTCCTGAATCAATATGAGCAGCGATACCTATATTTCGTACTTTTGATAAATCCATAATCTATATTAATATATCTTTAATTTGACGTTTAAAAAATATAATATTTTAGAATATTATAAGTTTAAATATCCATCATTTCGGGAAAGTAATTCAAGTCCTTCAACCTTCTCTAACAAAGGAAGTATTGCATTCAGATGATTTAAAAGATATTCAAGTCTTTTGTTTTCTGATTGCATTTCAAGTAAATATTGACGTTCTTCTAACGTTAATCCTGATTTCATTGCAATCTGAAATGAGGGCTGAGTGTATGTAATTTTTTCAATTTCAATTGGCTTAATTTTGAAATTCTTTGCTTTACCAGCAATTATATTAAAAAGGTTTACCGTTTTTTTGAGCAATTCTAAATCGATTGATGAATCAGTATCTTCGAATTTTTCTATTTCTGCAATTAAGTATGGTCTCTCTCCATCATAAATTTTTGAAATTTTAAATCTTTGTTTTCCCGAAATTATAATATCAAGATTTCCATTTTCTTTGACATCCATTATATCCGAGACAATTGCAGTGCAACCTATACTATACATTTTTTTGGGTGTGATGAGATTAATTCCAAATAATTCCTGATTGTCCCAGCATTCATTTATTAATTTTTTATATCTATCTTCAAATATATATAGTGGATATGAAGATTCGGGAAATAAAACTATACCAAGTGGGAGAATTCCGATTTTTTTCATTTTTTATTTATTTAATAATTATTCTTGATTTGCTATTGCCTGTTGAACCTCAGCCTGTTGTGCAACAGCTTGCTTTGCTTTTCTTCTTTCTACTCTTTTGACCACTAAAATGCTTGCTTCATATAATAAAAACAATGGTATTGTAAATACTAATTGATTTACAGGGTCAGGTGTTGGTGTTATAATTGCAGCTACAATTAATATCAATACCATTGCGTGGCGCCAATATTTTTGCAGAAATTTGGAATTCAAAGCACCAAATTGCGCAAGTATAAACGATATTACCGGTAATTCAAAGACTAAACCTGTGCCAATCATTAATGTTGTGAAAAAAGATAAATATTCATTTACATCAATAATATTGTGGATACCCTGTGAGCCAAAATTTGCAGCAAATGCAACCATTAATGGAAGCATTACAAAATATGCGAATGCAATACCTGCAAGAAATGATATAGTTGCTGAAATGGTCATTTTTAAACCCCATTTTTTCTCATTTTCGTATAACCCGGGGGATATAAATCGCCAAAGTTGAAAAACGGTAAATGGCAACGAAATAACAATTCCTGATACAAATATAATTTTAAAATATAAAACAGGTTGTCCAAAAGGTTTTAAATTTTGTAATTGTAACTTATTATGTATTGCAGGATTTAATATCAATTTTTCAATTATAAAATTGACAAAAAAACCTGAAATTCCCATCCCCACGGCAATACCAATTAGTGAATAGATAATTCTCCGACGCAGCTCATCAATGTGATCTAAAAATGTCATTCCCTTTGTTTCATCAGGGGCTGATTCATCTCCATTTGTCGAAGTATCGTCACGAGTTGCTTCCGTTGATGAAAATTGGTCATCGTTGTTATAATTATTATTAGATTCATTTCCAGAATCAATGATGCCTTTCGTAGGTACAGTTTCTTCAAAAGTAGATTCTTTTGTGAAATTTGGATCCTCCTCTTCACTTTTAGGTATTCCCTTATCGGGATCTAATTTATTTTCAAAAGTATTTTCGTCCAAGTTACAAATTATTTCTTTATAAAAATGGTGAATAATATTATTCAAAAAAATTAAAAATGTAGATTTATTCTCACATTTTCTTTTATAAAACTAATTTATTTATATTTTCAAAAATTTATTAATTCTCTATTATTTAAGTAAATTCAATCAAAATTGACGTTAATAAAAATAAAATATTAAATATTATAGCATATTGGCATATCAATTGTCTAATTCAAAATAATTTAAAAAATTGAAATATTGTGTTAAAAGAATTTTTTACAGCGGCATTGGGGATGCAAAATCAACAAACACGTTTGGAGGTGATTGCAAATAATCTTGCAAATGCTAATACAAATGGTTATAAGAGCGAAAATGTGTTTGAACGCAACTTAATTGATGCACGTGAGAATTTCTATAATGTTAGTGGTAATGTGGAGCAAAATGATCCACCAATTGGTTCATATTATGATCTATCGGCAGGGATATACACAAAAACAGATAATCCATTAGATATTGCAATAGATGGGGAAGGATATTTTGTAGTGCAGGATTCTGAGGGGAAGCAATTCCTTACTCGTAATGGCTCATTTCAACTCGCAGATGATGGGACAATTGTCACTAAGAATGGTAAAAAACTAATGAGCACAACAGGTGAGTTCAAAATATCTTCAGAATTCTTTTCAAATCCAACAATTACACAAGATAATAAGGCATTGAATCTACGAGTATCAGAATTAGGCGAAATATATATTAATGATAAACTGATTGGCAAAATTAATATTGCAATTCCCACAAATCCCTATAGCTTGCAAAGGATTTCTAATAGTGATTTCATCCTCACAGGGAATGGTGACATTCAGTACCTTGACCCCACCGAGGTCAAGGTACACCAAGGATGGATTGAAGGATCGAACGTTAATATAATAAATGAAATGGTGAAAATGATTGAATTGCAAAGAAGTTATGAAGTCGGGGCAAAAATGATACAGGTGAATGACCAAACTTTAGATCGCTCAATTGCACTTGGAAGATATATTTAATTCGTTGATTAGAAAATAAGGAGTGAAAAGATGGATAAAACATTAAGAACAGCTGCCACAGGACTTGCGGCAGAACAAAAGTATGTTGAGATTATTGCTAATAATATATCGAACGTAAATACAACAGGTTTTAAAAAAGTTCGACCTGAATTTCAAGATCTGCTTTATGAAACATTACAACCTGCTGGTGCAGTTAGCCAAGTTGGAACCGAACCACTAAATGAGGTGCAAATCGGTTCGGGAACTAAACTTGTTGCAACCACTCGAATTCTATCGCAAGGTGATGTCACCCAAACAAATAATGCACTCGATATGGCAATAAATGGAGAAGGATATTTTATGATTCGCAAACCTGATAATTCCATTGCATACTCACGTGATGGAACTTTCCATCTTGATGCACAAGGTCAGATTGTGAATTCTCAGGGGTACTTGCTTGAACCCGGATTTACAATTCCCGATGATACAACTGATATTCAAGTTTCACGTGATGGATATTTGCAAGTAATGTTGAGTGGAGAGACCCAAGCTCAAGTTTTGGGGCAAATTGAATTAGCTCGGTTCATTAATCCAGGAGGATTGCGAGCAGTGGGGGATAATTTGTTTGTTGAAACACCTGCCTCAGGACAACCCATTTATGAACAACCAGGTTCAAATAATACAGGCGAAATTTTGCAAAAAAGTTTGGAAAATTCAAATGTGGATATTGTCGAAGAAATGGTGAATATGATTATTGCACAGCGTGCTTATGAATTGAATTCTAAATCTGTAATGACTGCCGATAATATTCTTGCAACAGCTGTAAATTTAAAACGATGATATTAATTAATATTTAAGTAAATGGATATTAAGAACATATATAAACAAAATAATATAAAATTATCAATTAAACTGATAATTTTAATGATTACTATATGTTCGATAATTTCTGTGAAATTATATGCAAAATCTACATTTTCAGCTGATAGAATTCAGAATTATTGCGAAAATTATATAAATGCAAATTTCCAGAATGTCCAATCTATAGAATTTTTAATAAAATTTTCCGATATTCAATTTATAGAAGATGATGTCAATGCAAAAATTGAATTTGAGCAAAACCAAAATAGTTCAATACAAAAATTGAGATTAATATTTACAAAAGATGATAGAGATTTAAAAATATCAGAAATTCCATTTCGTATAAATCAAATTCAAGAAGTCTATATTGCGCAACGTGATATACATCCAAATGAATTACTCACAGAGAATGACTTTGAAATTTCAAAATCACAAACTCTTACCTCACCTGATATTATTATAAATTCAAAGAATATTGAAAATAAAATTGCAAAACGCACGATAAAAAAAGGGGAGATACTGCGAGCAAGTTTTATTGAATCACAAAAAATTATCTTCCGAGGCAAGCAAGTTCAAATCGAAGTTATATCGGGTGGTGTTAAAATAGAAACAACAGGCACAGCACTGGATGATGCAGGTGTTGGCGGTTCAGTGCGTGTGCGACGTGATGATTATGATTCTAAATCGATATTAAGTGGGAAAGTTAATAGTGAAGGTATTGTCCAAATTATATTAAAATGAAAAAATGAGAAAGATAATTAAAATATTATTCATAATATTTATTGCTATATTATATAATGCAAATTCTCAGTTTATGGAGAATGCTTCAAGGTCGCTTTTTTCTGATATAAAGGCAAATAAAGTCGGCGATGCTGTGGTTGTGTTGATAATCGAAGAAACGCAAGCTGATAACACAGCAACTACATCAAACGGTCGAAGCACAACACTTTCAGGGCAGGCAAGCGGTCAGGTTGGTAATACAACAACTTCAACAGGTGGCTCAGCCCAGGGCAGTTTGGGCGCTGGTACTAATTTCAAAGGAAATGGAACAACCACACGCAAAGAAACAATTAAATCCAAATTATCTGCTCGTGTAATGCAAGTAGATTCAAATGGCAATCTTAGAATACAGGCAACACGGAAAACCAAAGTTAATGGAGAAAATCAATTAATTACACTTGAAGGCTGGGTGCGTCCAATTGATATTTCGAGCGACAATACAGTACCATCCTATAATATTATGGATTTGAATTTAATTATCGAAGGTGATGGAAGTATTTCAAAAATTCAAGAACCGGGATTAATCACAAAATTCTTGAGGATATTATTCTAATGAAAAATGAGAGAATACATATTTTCAATAAAGATTCAAAATTAATCATATTGATTGCAATATCATTTTTTGTATTTATTTCTAATATTTATGCTGCAAGAATAAAAGATATTGCCGTAATACAAGGCACAACCGATGTGCAGGCAATCGGTTATGGTATAGTTACGGGTTTAAATAATACAGGTGATAATCCGCAGACATATTTTACAAATCATAGCCTGAAAAATCTTTTGCTGCGCTTTGGAATCACAATATCGCAAGATAATTTACGGGTGCGAAATATTGCTTCTGTTATGGTGACGGCTACAATTCCATCATTTTTAAAAAGTGGTTCAAAAATCGACGTGACTGTTTCATCAATCGGGGATGCAAGTTCATTGCAAGGTGGTGTGCTGTTACTTACACCTCTTTCGCTTTCTAATGGAGATGTTATTGGAACAGCACAAGGACCCATCTCGGTTGGTGGATATGATTTTTCTGCTTATGGTTCGAGGATTTCCAAAAATATTGCCACAACTGCGCGAATTCCAAATGGAATGGTGCTGGAAAAAGATATAAATGCAAATATTATTACTGATAATAAGATAAAAATTGTATTGCGCGAACCTGATTATACAACAGCAATGCGTGTGAGAGATGCTGTTGCGAATTTACCGAATATGAATAATTCAGCAAATACAATAGATGCAGCAACAGTTGAGGTGCAAATGCCCGCTGGTGCTAATCAAAATCAAATTATGCAATTGATTTCTCAAATTGAGTTGTTAAATATAGTTTCTGACCAAGTTGCTAAGGTTGTTATTAATGAGCGGACAGGTACAATTGTGGTTGGTGGTAATGTGCAATTACTTCCTGCAACTATCGCACATAGTGGATTGGAAATAACAATACAGAAACAAGTGATTATTCCGCAACCCGCTCCATTTACAATTTATCCACCTTATCCTCCAATTGAAACTGCTGAAATCACTGCGAAAGAAGAAGCAACGACAGCTAATCCTTTAGTTGTGCAGGGCGCTACTGTGCAAGATATGGCAAATGCTTTAAATGCACTAAAAGTTAAGCCACGCGATTTAATTGCAATTTTCCAAGCATTGAAGGCAGCTGGCTCGCTTCAAGGTGAACTAATTATTCAATAGGAGGGCAGATGAGCATCCCATCATTAAATAATTCAGAAAAGTTAAATTCTCAACCTATTGATAATTCTAAAAAATTTATTGAATTACCCAATAATTTACAATCAGTCAATTCGCAAGCAAATTCAAAAAATGAAGAAATTAAGAAGGCAGCTGAGGGATTTGAAGCGATATTTTTGAATATGATGATGAAAGAGATGAAAATGCCTTTGTTCGGCGATGGAAATAGCGTATCGGGTGCTGAAGGTTCTGATAATTTTGGAGCAAATACTTTGCAATCATATTTCTCGATGCTTATAGCCGAGCAAATGGCAAAAAATGGCAATGGAATTGGCATTGCAAATTTAATTTATAAGCAATTAACGGGTGAAGATTTAAAGCAAAGTACAGAACAATCTACATTTCACCAGACAATTCAAAAAAATAATGAAGACACCAAAAATTCAAATACAAATAATATAAAACCACCTAATATAAAATTAAATACGGAAACCCAATCTCAAAGTGAAGGTAAAATCACGGGTAATTTTTTAGAAAGGGTAATGAATAGATTATCAAATTATGATGATACAATTTCGGGTGCGTCGGCAACACATCAAATTCCCAAAGAGCTAATTCAAGCTGTAATTACAGCCGAATCCGCGGGACGTTCTAATGCTGTATCCAAAGCTGGTGCAAAAGGATTGATGCAATTAATGGATGGTACCGCGCGTTTATTAAATGTTCAAAATTCTTTCGATCCCGAGCAGAATATACAAGGTGGCACTAAATATTTAAGGCAAATGCTTGACCGATTTGGTAATAATTTGCAACTTGCCCTTGCTGCTTACAATGCCGGTCCGGGAAATGTAGAAAAATATAATGGTATTCCACCATTTGAAGAAACCCAAAATTATGTGAAGCGCGTAATGCGGTATTATCAATATTTCACAAATAATAACGAAGGAGATAATATTTAATAATGATTGAAAAAATATTAAAGATTGTAGAACTTGAAAAGCAATTCATTATCGAAATGAATGATGTGCTTGCAAAACAGCAAAACGCATTGATTCATTTGCAAATTGGTGATTTGCCTGAACTTAATTCGTATCAAGATGAAATTGCAAAGAAATTGAAATCGCTTGAAGCAACTCGAATTAATATGATTGCCACAATGTTCAATATTCCAAGTAGTAAGGCAGTGGCAATAACAATGACAGATCTTGCAGCAATGAGTGACCCCAAATATGCGCCATTGCTCAAAAGATTGCGGGACGAAATGAATGCGCTGAATATGAAATATTCAAACCTGGCAAATACAAATCGTATGCTTGCAAATCGTGCAAAAAATAGCTTTTCCCAAATTATTTCTGTTCTTACAAATGGCAATAATCAAGTTTATAATGTTAAAGTATAATTTTTTTACACTTTATGAATAATGATATACTATTGGCACAAAGCAAATTATTAAAACAAATTACCGATAATTTATGTAAGAAATTACCCGAGGGAGGTATTTATAATGTATCTCGAAATTTGCAGGATTGCCTGGGGAAATTGCCTGAGATAATTCAAGAATATGAAAATGCAGAAGATAGACTCATTAGAATTCATAAGGCTAATCAGATTCAAAATATTTTAGATGAATGCATAGAATATTTAGATTTTATTTCATTAACTCGGCAATTTAATAGCAGTCATTTACTCGTTGAATTTAATGAATTGCTAATTCAATTTCGTAAGAAAAAAATATCTAATCTTAATAACGAAGAAGTACGAGTAGATTTTTTAAATTTAAATTAATATGAAATGTCAAGTTTTTCATCATTGGAAATAGGGAAGCGAGCGTTATTGGCTCAAAAATTTGGGATTGATAATACATCAAATAATATCGCAAATGTAAATACACCGGGATTTTCCCGCCGTACTGTAGTAATGAGCGAGACTGATGCATACAAAACAAATGGAAATTATCAAGGCACAGGCGTACAAATTGATTTGCTTAGGTCATTTCGTCAGGAACTATTGGATAAAGAAATAAGAGGAGCAATTTCTCAGCAATCAGGTTATGAAATTAACCAATCATATTTGCTACAAATTACAACTGTTTTTAGCGAGCCATCTGATACTGGAATTAGTGAGCTCACAACGGAATTTCTTAATTCCTTTAATTCACTAGCGCAAGATCCTGAAAGTGTTGCTCTAAGGCAATCAGTATTGGAAAATGCTCGAGCATTGACAGAGGCATTTAATTCCACTGCACAAGGTTTAATACAATTGCGCGATAATGCTCGTTCTAATATTTCACAAGATATTACTAAAATAAATAACTTATTGAAAGATATTGCGAATTTGAACCAACAAATTTCCCGAAGTAAATCCCAAACAAATTCAGATGTTCAAACTTATGTTGACCAGAGGGCTACGAAAATTGAAGAACTGGCTAAATTAACATCAGTTACAACTACTACAAATGATGATGGAAGTGTTAATCTATTTATTGATGGTTCAAATGTTGTAAATCAGTCCTACTCGAGTGAATTGCGAATAAACGAATCTATTAATCCAATTACAGGCGAAAAGACTTTGCAATTGCTGAAATATGATAGCGAAAGTGGTTCAAGCTCAATAATTGATCCTCAAGCAGGGGAGTTGTCATCTTTATTGAATATGTATAATGTGACGCTTGATGATAAGGATTCGACAGGTGGATTTTCAATTGCAAAATCTTTGGATAATTTTGCAAATGCACTCGCTCAAAGCGTTAATTCAAAAACAATCAATGGTTATGGATTAGATGATACTACAACACCACCAGTGGGGAGAAATTTCTTTGACCCGTCTGTTGGATTTATTTCTGCAAAAGATATAAAAATATCTGCTGATATTGCTAATCAGCCTCGGAATATTCCACTATCAAATCAACCAAATGAACCTGGTAATAATAAAGTAGCACTTGATATTGCAGGTATAATGAATGACCAAACATTTTTGGATAATCAAAAGCCTATTGATTATTATGCTAACTTTTTAGGGCAAATTGGAACTTCATTAAATTTGGCGAATAATGGGGTTAGCACTACTACTTCAATACAAACTCAATTAGAAACACAGCGACAGTCTGTAATGGGTGTAAATCTCGATGAGGAGGCAATCGATTTAATCAAATATCAAAGAGCATTCGAAGCTGCATCACGTGTGATAAATACGGCAAATGAAATTTTATCGACAATTATTAATTTAGGGAGATAAAAATGAGAGTAACACAATATTCAGCCATAGAACCATATAAAAACAATCTTCAAGAAATAGGACAAAGACTGCTGAATAACCAGATGCGTATTGCAACAGGCAAAGATATACAAAGCATTGGCGATGCACCTGATAGAATTCCTGATATTAAGAAATTAAGTTCTTTAATATCATCAAATGAAAATTTTTTGACAATTATTGAAAATCAAATTTCAGAATTTCAATATTCTGATAATCAATTGCAAGGTATTTCTGATATAATTCAAAAAACACGTCAAACAGCAATTGATGCTACTCAAGTTGGGAATACAGGTAATATACCAGTACTTGCAACAGTGATTAAAGGGTATATTGAAGATATGATAAATAATGCAAATGCAGATTATAATGGTAGATTTTTATATGCAGGTACAAAAACAAATTCCGATTCCTTCGACCCAACCGTACCAAATTCAAACAATTTGCCTTTTGAATTAATACAAGATACTCCAACCTCATCAAATCCATCAGGACTCAAAGTAGTGTTTAAAGGAAATTTTGAAGATAAAGTAATAAATAAGGACCAAAATTCAAGCGAGGTTATTAATACAAAAGCTGATGAAATCTTTGGCGCAGGAGGTACAGAATTTTTCGATACAATGATAAATTTATATAATTTATTAGAATATAGAACAGATGGAACACCTCGCACATCATCCGATGTGTTTAGCCAAGAAGAGATTGGAAAATTAAACAATTTGCAAAAGCAAATTTCTGATTTTTCGGCACAAATTGACAAAACCATTGCCCAAAATGGAGCAAGGTCAAATAGATTTGATGCTCTACGTTTGCAAATTACTGACGAAAATACTTACCTCAAGGATTTATTATCATCAAAGCAAGATACTGATGTGGCAAATGTTTCGCTGGAATTGGCAAAGGACCAAAATGCTTTGCAATATGCTTTACAAGTAGGAGGTAGGATAATTCCGACATCGCTTTTAAATTTTTTGGATTAAATTTCTTATTTTGCTTTTTATGAAAGCGACAACTCTTATAGGATTATTAATAGGTTTTATTTCCATTTTTGGTGCTTTTATTTGGGAAGGTGGCACTGTTGATGCATTGTTTATGCTTCCTGCACTTTTGATTGTGCTTGGAGGCACATTTGCTGCAGCAATTGCAGGAACGTCCTGGGAACAATTCAAAAAATTCCCAACACTAATACGTGTTTCCTTTTTCCCCGAAAAGTACAACACTATAGAAATCATAAATCAAATTGTAGCATTTTCTGCGATTTCTCGCAGAGATGGCATCTTAAAACTTGAATCTCGATTACCAAATGCTAAACATCCATATTTGAGGAAATTTTTGGAAGTATGTATTGATGGCGGCGACCCTGATACTCTTGACCAGATTGCTACTCTTGAGATAAATGGACTTACAAATCGACACAATCAAAATATTAGTCTTTTCACAAAAATGGGCGGATACTCCCCTACAATGGGAATTATTGGTACTGTGCTTGGATTGATTTCGACTCTTGCAAGTGCGGGAAGCGAACCAACTGTGCTAATTCATCATATTGCGACTGCATTTATTGCAACAATGTGGGGCATTTTGCTTGCAAATCTTGTTTGGCTTCCAATTGCAGATAAATTGAGGTATCTGCATAATGAAGAAATTGTGCTTTTAAATATTATTTTGGAAGGCGTTCAAGCAATTCAAGTTGGCGAGGTTCCTATGGTAATTCAAGCTCGCTTGATAAGTGCTTTGCCAATCAAAGAGCAAAATAAAATTCTTGCGGGAAGGCAAGCTCGTTATGTTTCACCGGATATTACTACGAAACTACACACTACATCCCAACAAAATCCACAGGTGCAAGAGGGACAATAGAATTTTATCTATATAATGGGTTGCTTCTTTTTTCTAGCTTTAAATCGCGTAATTGCGGTGATTTAATATTAAATCTTAGATAAAATCCATTATTTACACCCGACGGCACCCAATTGAAATATAATTCCCAACAATGAAGATCTTTTGTAATAGTGATTTGAGGTGCAAGCAATTCCTTATTTAAAACATCATATTGAGTTGTAGCAGTTAACCTTACAGTTTTTGTGACTGTTAAATTTAGAGATATATTTAAATTTAAACTGCGAGAAATGGAATGCAGACTATATTGCGAGTACCCATAATTTCCACTAATTGATATTGACCAAGGCATTAATATTGGCATATAGCCTGGTGTATGGTCACCAAAATAATCAAATTCCTCTTCTTCGACATTTAATCTTTGCATAAATCTTTCCCCCGGTTGGATTGTATCCTGTTTTGCAGCAACATTTTGTGCTATACTTGGTCCGAGTGATATTCCTTGCGAGGAAAAATTTGTGGAAAATGATAAATTTATCGATGTCAATCTTGCTAATCCTTTTCCTTGGGATATTAAGAACTTATTAATTCGATTTGTACCTCTATAAATTCCATTTGAATCAAAAATATTCACCTCATCATAAAATGTAAAATGCGAATTACCACTGAAATTTATGAAATCAAGCAAAGGTGAGCGAAACGATAATGATAAATCTGATAAATTCATTGAATCAGCAGCGAAATTATAACCTGTTGAGAAATTTAATGTTAGAAGATCCAGTTTTTTTTCGGGGAGTGTATCTTTTGAAGGTAATTTTATCGAGAAAGTATGATTATCAGAATATGTCAATGTTTGGCTTAATCCCTGTGGGGCGTGTGTGCTTCCTTCATTTATAAATCGTGAATATTTTATATATTTATTTTGTGAATAATCATAATATGTGCCGTATAAATTATAATTGGGCTTAGAAAAATCAGGTGTAAAAGAAAAAGATAAATTTGGATTATAAGTGTGACGAAAAGCAGATATACCAAATATTTTAGGAGATATAATTCCAAAAAGTTTATTCCTTGTATCCCATATCCCATATAATCTTGTTGAAACACCAACCCCTATTGAATACCAATATTCCCAAAATAATCCATTTTCATATTTATTAGATATTGTGCTGTCAAGTGGATTCATTTCGCGGGTTAATCTTCTAAAAAAATTGTTTGCTGAAAATGAAATATTTGGCGAAAATGTGAAATATGAAAATTTTGGAGAAATATTTATACTTGGCCTATATTCAATATATTTATTTTCTGTAATTTGAGTTGTTGTATCAATTTTAGTTGGGTCAATTTTATTAGTCAAATAGTTATGTTGTAAATTTTGAGTATATGACCCATTTGTCCTAAAATTAAATGAAATATCACGAATCCAGCTATCTCTTGGAATAAACGAAAAGCCACGCAAAGGATAGATAATTGGAACAGAATAAGAAATAGGCACGTTTTGTGTATAATCATTTGTTATTATATTTTGATTTCTACTATATGCAAGCGAAAGCGATGTGCCGTTTTCAAAAGTTTTGTTATATCCAATATTCGAGCGGAGATCTTGAACAACTCTTGAGGATAGATTTGTCAATGTATTACGATTGAAATTTTGAGAAGCAAAGGAAAAATTGCCATTTATATTTTCCATTGGTGTAAAAACTTGATTATATGTACCATCAATACGCCAATTTGTAGAAAAAGGCATATCATATT
>DAOTPH010000008.1:0-1285 GCA_035451765.1 Bacteroidota bacterium
ATATGTTAAGTTGCAATATTGCCTGGACGCCTGATGGGATAAATGTCGGGTGGATTGAATTTGAGACGGATGAGCAAGCAATGGATTATTTTGGGATAACAAAGAAAGAAAATTTAAATATTGTTTAATAAAATATAGAAGTTATTATAAATATAGGATGAAGTTATTATGAAGATATTATCAGATATTGAAGTGAATCAGAACATATTGAAACAGCCACGAATTGATGTGCGTGCGTCAGCTCCTACAAGTCCAGCACCTAAAGAAGCACAAATGTATTACGACTCTGCTGAAAAGGTATTGAAATACTACAATGGTACTCAGTGGGTATCGTGGTCTAATGAAGCAGTTAATGTGCAATTTCTATCGGCGGATAAAACACTTACAGCGTCAGACCCGCCGATACAAATACTCTCAACATCATTAGTTCGCACTGTTACGTTGCCAACTACGGGATTAACGATGGGGCAAAAGTTTATCATATTTCATAATGGTACAGATTCGGGTAATCAATATATAATAGTGCGGGATGCAAATCGCACATACAGCAATTTATATTCACAAGCACGCATAGAGTTCCGATGGGATGGTACGAAATGGCTTTTTGATAATAAAGATAATATTAATATTGGAGTTAATGCTCAAGGTTCTAATATGGGTATAGCAATAGGTAATAGTGCCAATAGTAATGTATACGGTACTACCATAGGTAATTATGCTAATGGTTCAAATAATGGTTTTGCAGGTGGTCTTTTTACAAATGGATCTAATGTCAGTACAGCTATAGGATATACCGCAATAACTAATAGTAAGCAGGGAGCAATAGCGTGCGGTCCTTATGCTAAAGCTATACGGGTAGGTGAATTTGCTTTATCGGGTGATTTCGTTAATTCTTTGAATAATAATACCCGTTTCACAATATTACGCTTTCATACGTGGGCAAGCAATCCTTATGGCGCAATATTAATGCTAAATGGTGAAGAAGATGGTTGGTATGAAATATTGCCAAAACATATAATAAGTGGTGATATGCGTGTGCACGCAATGTTTGACGAAGATCACGTGAAAGCCTGGCGAATTAGATATGTTGCTTATCGAGGCGCTACTGATATTGATTTGGATATATTAGAAAATTTGGTTGAATATAATTTAGGTATGGATAATGTAACAATAAGTTTCCAAGTGGATAATTATCATCATTTATTATATTTTAGAGGTGGGGGAACTTTACCTGGCGATACTTTATTTACTGCGTATTCATTAAATTTAGAAACAAAATTATCTT
>DAOTPH010000008.1:1385-6947 GCA_035451765.1 Bacteroidota bacterium
CAACAAGCGAATATGTAATTGTGAAAGGCTTTTCACAAAACTTTGATATAATCTTTATTGAGAGATATAAAGATGCAACTACTTATAATAATTTAACAGAATGGGATGCTGTCAAATATGATGGTATTTATGTTGGAAGTTATTTAACTACAAATTTGGCATTACCTTGTAATCATCCTCAATATGGGAATGGTTCGCAAAGTGTGATGGCGACATTAATTGATGCAAGTGAATTAGCATTATTAGAGTTACCACAATTTGATAGTTTTGCACAGGTTTAATATATATGTCTGAATTGAATAGAAGATTGGATTTTGGAGTACGTGTAGCAGGTGAGAAAGCACAATTGCCTGACGAGTTCATTACTCTGTCGCAATTGCCTGAACTTGTAGATACTAGTGTTACACCATATAACGAAGATTTAATTGGTGAGGTGAATAATATAAATACTGATTTCATAACTTCGTATAATTATGTATCCAATGCAATTATAGTTACTAAAAACGGGGTTGTATTGACACCAGGTGAAGATTATATAGAAATCAGTGAGAATGCTATTAGATTTGCAATACCACCTAGTAATTATGAAATGCGGGATTTATTACATATTTATTATTATTGCAAGGATTTATTAGCATATGGTGCAGGGGTGCCTTATAATGAGCCGTTGAATGGTATAATAGATGGTGCAAATGTTACATTCACAACTACACGGTCTTATATTGATAGAACTACTATAGTAATCAAAAATGGAGTAGTGCAAACATTGAATACAGATTATTATGAATTAGGTAATAATGTGATTAGCTTTGTGATACCACCTATTGCAATAGGCGAACCTGATTCATTATATATTTATTATTTTTGTAAAAGTCCTGGAACGAGTGGTTCTGGGGATGCTTATTATTGGCATACACAAATGGTCGCAAGTAATGTATGGCATATTATACATAATTTAGGAAAGAAACCATCGGTAATGGTAACCGATATGGATAATCAAGTAGTTATAGGTGATATAATGTATATTAATGATAATGTATTAGATGTATATTTTACACAAGCATTCAGTGGGAATGCGTATTTAAATTGAAAATAAATTAAAGGAAAAATAAAATGCAATATCGTTCAAATCTTGATTTAAATCGAAATCAAATTCAAAATATTGTCATTGATTCTCGGGCATCAGACCCTACAACCCCAGCGCCAGTTGATGGACAGATATATTACAACACTACTGATAAAGTATTGAAATATTACAACTCGACAACTTCAACTTGGGTTGTTATATTGGGAGGTGTAGCTCAGTTATTATCTTGGATTAATGGTGGATCGGCAATTGTAACTAGTCAAGTAGGCAATCAAGTAGTAATTGATTTCAATCCTGAAAATGTAGGTACTGCGGGGAGTCGTGGAACTATATCAGTTGTAAGTGATAAAGCAGGGGTAGATTTAAGTATAACTGATGGCACGAAAGCAATGCCAGGTGGAACTACTCTTAATGCAATACCTAAACCTACCGCAGATGTAGATATGAATAACCATAAAATTATAGGCGTGAGTGCACCTACAATTGATACCGATGCTGCCACAAAAGGTTATGTGGATGCTATCGTGAATGGATTAGATTGGAAAAGTGTGAAAGCTGCTACTACTGCGAATATAACACTATCAGGCGAACAAACAATAGATGGAGTTGCGTTAAGTGCAGGTGATAAAGTATTAGTAAAGAATCAAACTACGCAATCTACAAATGGCATCTATGTAGTCGCTACCAGTTCTTGGACTCGTTCTTCTGATGCTGATAGTTGGGCTGAATTAGTTAGTGCAGCTGTTATAGTTGAGCAAGGAACTGAGAATGGCGATACCGCTTGGTTATGCACAGTAGATGAAGGTGGCACACTAGGGACTACACCGATAACTTGGGTATATTTCCCCGGCGCAGGTTCAATATTAGGTGGTGCAGGACTTACACGTACAGGTAATACATTAGATGTAAATGTCGATAATCAATCTATTGAAATTGCATCAGATAATTTGCAAGTGAAATTAGACACAGCGGGCGCAATTACTAAATCAGCATCTGGGGTGAAGGTAAATTTAGACACTCAATCAATGCAGATTAGCACAAATCAATTAGGTGCTAAATTGAACGCAAATGGTGCAGTGCAAAAAGACGCTAATGGTTTAAAGGTAGGTGTTGATGATAGCACTATACAGATAACAACCAATAAATTAAACGTTAAAGATGGTGGTATTACGAGTGCTAAATTAGCAACTGGCGCAGTGGATTTAGGTACAACAAAGGTTGCAGGTACATTAACCATAGCCAAAGGAGGCACAGGTGCAACCACAGCCGCAGGCGCACGAGCTAATTTAGGAACTACGGGTAAATATGTAGCAATTATCGGTAATGGCTCTCTTACTACTATTCCTGTAGTACACAATTTAGGTGTTAGACAAGTAGTAGCAAAAGTATTTTTAGCAGCTTCGCCTTATACTGAGGTAATATGTGATATTGAAAATACATCTACTACGACAACTACATTTAAATTCTCACAACCGCCAGCGAGTAATGAATTAGAAGTAGTGATAGAAGGATAATAGGAGGTGAGAATGTTAATAGAAGAAATTTTAGGTGGGGTAATAGTATTGTTACTAAGCACATTAATAACTATCGGGATTGCTGCAGCACAAGCTTTAAGAAAACAACAAAATGATTTAACTGCTTTACAAATACAATTACAAGGATTAATAGATAAGATGAATGACCCTGCGTATATTTATAATGCTCAACATATAAAAAAAATATCTGAAAGAGTAACAACTGTTGAAATACAAAATAAAGGAATGCAAACAATGTTAGACCAATTAACGAAAGAATTACAATCAATATCAAGAGCGGTAGATAAGTTAAGTGTGCTAGTAGATGATTTGAAAAACACAATTGATAAAATTGAGAATAAACTGAATAATATCAAGGAAATTAATGATAAACCAAAGCGAAGATCAACAACGTCCTGATTGCATTATCAGTTCTATTGTTATTGATACATATCATAATGCCAACGTAGATTATAAATATATCTTTAACATTATCGATTTTGCGCACGATATACTAAATGACAGTGGCAATCTGTGTCTACATTTATCAGACGCATATAAATATAATGATAATCAATTCGCAGGATTAATGGGTATCCCATATAGAATTATGAATCATCTTTTAGATCGTGGCTATATCATTAAGAATGTAATTGTATGGCACAAAAAAAATATCTCTGTAAATTATGTAATGCAACGTAGTCCTGTAGATTATGATTTAATTATACTAATTGCGAAGAGTAATAATTCATATTTTCATAATCAATTTGAACGGCATAATGAATATTTAACATACAAACGAAAAACAGAAAGCGACAAGGCTACTATTATAGAGCGTAAAATGAACGATATTGACAGAGCCCAATTATTGTATTTAAAAAACAAATTTATTAATGTTTATCAATCTTATATTAGCCCAGATAAACACGAAAGATTATTAAAAGAATTTAGTATATTATATAAAGAATGGTTTGAGAAGACAAGTTTAGTATTGCCCACCAAAAAAGAATTAGAAAAATTAAATAAAATATTGGATGTAGATATAAAAGATTTTCTACACGATGACACAACATTATTAAGCGTAGAGAATCATCGGGAAATATTTATACGTAGTGGGCGAAGTAAAAGGTCTATATGGTCTTTCACGCCTGATAGCAACAATGTGATGCCAAAGGATTTAATAAAAGATTTATTATTTATAACGTGTCCCCCAAAAGGGATAGTAATAGATATATTTGGTAATGATGTGAAAAATCTTCAAGCGGTATGTGAAGATATTGATAGAAATTTTATTAATTTTGTATTTAAGGGAGCAAAAAATGATAACTAATAATTATAAGTTTAGTAAAAAATTATCTTATAGAAATTTCAAAGCACATACAGTATTAGATTTAACTGATTATGATACGCCGTGTGTGTTATTAACTGCTACATTAATTTCTGGATTATTAGGACAGAATACTTGGGAATTAGTTTTGGATAAGATGACGCCAAATAATTGGTTTGTTAATATGAAAGCTAAAATTACAGATAGTGATTTTTTCAATGGTGTATTTACAATTGTATCGGTTAATGAAGCAGAAAAGAAATTGCGTATATTAATACCTTATGTTATTACTCCTGATGTATATAATGGTAACGTAGTGCCTTATGGCACAGTAGATTTAAATATAACAAAATCAGGCACTGCACTATTTAATAATACTGGTCAGCAAATTGCGGAAGTATATACAGGCAATAATTCTTTTCTGTATGAGAACTACCAAGACCAAGATGTCCATTTAGAGATTATTAATTCAGGGGCGCAAGCACTTACTTATAGTGTATCGCAATCATTAGATGGATATACTTGGATTGCTATTGCGGATCAACAGAATAAAACAATTAACGCAGGTGCTAATGCACAAATATTATTTGATAGAAAAAGTTATTATCAATTATATCGTATAGACATTACTGATATAAACGGGACAACTTATTATGTTAATGGAGGATAAAAAAATGTTTGATAAAATTAAAGAGTTTATTATGAAATTTAATACTAAACAAATTATAGTAGTAGTAGGTATTATTATAATTGGAGTTTTTTTGTCGTGGTTATCTATTGTTAATTTTGTAGAGATTAGCAGTTTTTTTGTGGGGCTACTTAAAATAGGCATAGCAATTGGTATATGGGTATTGGTGGATATATTTCTATTAAAGGATATAGATACTATCAGCGAAATTAAAAACAACAATATAGCGTATGCTTTGGTAATGTTAGGTTATTTTATATTAATTGGTATAATATTAAGTATGGCGTGAAAAAATTTATTTTCATATTATTCTTATTCTTAATTACGCAATATGTAGCGAATGCGGAGATTATTGGTCGTAATACTAATAATATTTCGCAAACATTAAGGATAGCTGATAATCAATATAAAATTGGTAACGCAGTATATGATACGGCAAAAAGATATGAAGGTATTACTGAGAACAGTCAAACGGGCAAACAGCACATTCAAAGATTTTTAAAATCAGTAGGTTTAAAAGGCGATTATGCTTGGTGTGCAGCATTTGCAAGTTATTGTTTAAGTGTTAATAATGTCCGTGAACCAGCAGTGCGTTCAGCATCTGCTAGAAAATTTATTTTAAAAACATCTATTAATGCAAATGATGTATTACGCGGAACGAAGCAAATAGAAAAGGGTGATTTAGTAATTTGGAGACGTGGTAATACAGCGTATGGGCATATTGAGATAGTAAAGAAATGGGATAAGAAACAGGGGATAAGCATAGGTGGCAATACAACAGCGCCAAAAGGCAAAGGCATAGAATATGATGGTGATGGGGTATATGAGAAAAACCGTATTATACAACCTGCTAATTATTTCCGTATTACACATTTTACAAAAGTAAGGTGAAATAAATGGCAGTACCATTAAATAGTATAAATAATCAGCTTATACAATATTTATT
>DAOTPH010000008.1:7047-8573 GCA_035451765.1 Bacteroidota bacterium
GCTAATACTACATCAGCCCCAGCTGAAAAGCAATATGAAGCCCCTAATATGATGATGTTGCAAGACCAGACCAATCAAGTCAATGAGATAATGGGTTTATTGAAAAACGTATTACCTGGCACTGGCGACGCTCTTGGTGCATTAGGTATGCTTACAGGTGGTGGTGTAGCTGGTATGTTGGGTTCTATGGCATCAAATGCGTTAGGTAGGGTAATAGGTGGTAGTCCAGGCGAGCAGGCATTAGGTGCTTCAAAAGATGCATTATTAGAATTAGGTCCTTTATTACAACAATTAGTAGTGAATCGCAATGCTATGGGTCAATCAGGGCAACAAGCGGCATACGGTGCTAGAACTGCGATGGAAAATCAAGGACCATCAGCAGAGGCAATGGGCACTGCACAACGATTACAATCAGAAGCTGGGCGTGCATTATCAGAAGGACAGCAAGCATATGAAAGTGGTGCTAGAACTGCACAATTAGAATCACGGAATTTAGCACGGCAATTAAATCAAGTGGCTGGCAATGCACCATTAAGTTCTTTAACAAGTGCTATCAATGCAGTGGGGGAACAACAATCACGAGGTAATAGACGTGCATTAGCCGATGCAGCTCAAATTTCAAATCAAGCTAGAGCGTTATCAGGACAATTACAAGGGCAGGCAGATAATATATTAGATACAAGTAGGAAGACTACATTTGTTACAAAAGTGCAACCTTATTTAAATGAATGGGACACATCAGCGGTAGCACCTGCGGCTGGTTTAGCACAGCAATTAGGCTCTACAGCTGAACGAGGTGCTATGGCGTTAATACCAGAGAATCCACTAGCTGGGTTAGCGGGTGGTTTAGGTCAGATGGGTGGAGGTATATTAACTGGATGGAATTGGGGAAAGATAGCACCATTGCAATCATTAATCCAAAGATTATATAGTGAGGGATTGCAATATAATATTAAACAAGAAAAACAACCGACTACGGGGACGTAATATAAAGGGAAAGTAAAATGGCAATATATGCACATCCAAGTTCAGTTTTACAAGGTTTAGGATATGGAGTTCAGCAAGGGACATCATTATCTAATCAAGAATCTACAATGCAATCCTTCCGTGAGCAGAGGGAGAAGGAGATGGCACAGAGTTATTTATCATCTGCTTTACAAGCTCAACAGATGGCAGCACAAGCCTATGCGATGGGAGATCTGGCAATGGGGGATAATTTACAAGCACTGGCGCAACAATTACTTAAATCTATTGGTCAAACTAAGACAGGTCCTGGTGTTAATGATTTTGTATTTGATTTATCGCAAGCTAACAAACAATTAGGTACTTATCAATCTACCAGCACAGCTGAAAATCGAAATCCATTCACAGAAGAAGATATTCAAAATATGATGTCAGGTAGTAATGGATTTAATCCACAAGCAACAAATACAAATACCACGAATGCAAATCAAACTAACGCAAATACTACCAATGCCAACGCTATACCTAATACAGCATATAATACAACACCTAACACTAATGTA
>DAOTPH010000008.1:8673-20865 GCA_035451765.1 Bacteroidota bacterium
TACACCACAGAATTTAAATATAGCGGGCATAGGGACAGGTAATGTCATAACTACAACTAAAACAGGTAGTAAATTTACAGGCAATTTTATAGATTGGTCTAGTATGGTTGATCCCAACGCATACAAAGATCCTGAAGTAAAAAATGCGCTACTTGAAATGAAGAAGAGACATCCTAATGGACAGCTTGCTGATCCTAAATTACAGCAAATGATAAATGATGTATCTCAAATAGGACAGGGGATTAATGCAAAATTAAATCAAGGTTATAGTGATTTGTTTAACGAACTATATAAACATTATGGATATGACATAACTAAAACTGATCCAGATGGTACTGTGCGGAGGGTACGAGCGTTAGATAGAAATGGCGAAAGTATTTATCGAAATCAAATATTAGAATTGAATAAAATAAAAGATATGCTTGCACCTATTTCTATGCCAGGTTGGACACGAAATATTGCAACACCAGAGGATCTTGTAGCAATAGATAAATTGAGGAATTATGAAGAGCAACAAAAGAATAGTAGTTTCGGTTTGAAATTAAATTATTATACTCCAGATCAATTAGAATCATATCTTAATAATTTAAAAGGAGCCTATTCGCAATTGAATAATATTGATTTTAAAGCACTAGCACAAGCATTAGGATCGAGTGCTAATGTTTTAAGAGGAGATAATCCTTATAATCCAAGTCAAAGTGGGGGTGCTACAGATTTCGGATTGCACACAATACAACTTGCTCCAGCTGTTGTAAAAATGCCACAATTCCAAATGCCTCAATTTGAAGAACCTAAACCACAAACTCTCGAAACTTCGGCAAGCAATGTAACTACAACTAAGACACCAAGAGGAGGAGGTGGTGGTGGATCGAAACCACATAGAACAGTAAATTATCCTACTGCTGATAAGAATGGCTCCTTTAGTGCTGTCGCCGATACAAAAGAGGCATCAACTGCGACTACAATACCTAATCTTGTCAATATGGTTGTAACAGCCGTTGATAATGATCCTAAACGTTTGCAATCTGCTTCATTAGCAGAAGCCCACTGGGCAGGATTAAAATCAAAAATGGCTGACAATACATTAAGTGTTACTATACCTAATAAAAAGAATAAGCAATATACAATTGACCAAACTAAGTCTAATTATGCCGACATAATAACTCAAATAGTAGCGGAAGTATCGACAATACCTAAAACAAATTCAAAAGACAAGGTTGTTAATCTTTGTGGATATGAATTAATTAGTGGTAATGTAAATGGAGAACTGAAAATTCTGGGCGTAGCAAAAAAAGATAAAAACGGTAAAATGGGAAAATTATATTCTATGGGTGAGGTATATGCTCTGATGGTTCCAGATTTAGATAATATTGGTGATTTGCAAATTCAGATGAAAAAACTTATCGAAAATATATATAATCAAATACAGATCCCAGACAAGGACGTCATTTCAACAACTATATTAGATCCTTACATAAATCATAGTTGGTCCGATGCAACTCTGAAACAATCACTTGGACCAGATTTATTTTTTGGGAGTAAAGTAGCTTCACAATCAGAAATAGATGGTATTAATAGTGGGAAGATACAATGGGCACAACATAAATAATCAAAATAAACTATGGCAGATTTATCATATTTATATTCGGGAATAAAAGAGGAGCCATACAGTCCTATTGTAGGATTGAATGATATTACTTGGCTGACCCCTGAGATGCAACGCCTTATAGATGAATTAAATAAACCAAAAGAACAACACTTTTATCCGACAGCACCAAAGTCATCTACCTATGTAGCAACGCCAGTGCAAAAGGTATGGAAACAACCTATTACATTAACTGCTGAGGATAAGAAACAAAAGCCTGTTCCACCAAAACCACCACCACCACCTGTAACAACACAACAGTCTATACCCACAAACACCAGTCGGTTATTACAATATGTATCTACAAATCCACCTGTTACACCTACTAATAATAACTTTAGTCCAACTGCTAATAATATGGTAGCGCCTGCGGATAAGACAAAAACCAAAAATTATGCAAATACTGCAATGCGAATTACACCATACAGCCCACCATACGAGCCAGCACCACCACCAAAACAACAAACACAACAGCCAATATTAGCAGGAACTCCATTACTTAAAATAAATCCTGAGGATCTTAAAAATTTAGATTATAAAGTATTACAAAACTTTTATCTGACAGCACCAAAGTCATCTACCTATGTAGCACCGCCAATCCAAGAGGTATGGAAACAACCTATTGAATTAACCCCTGATGAAAAAAAACAAGTTGAACAATTCAAAAATATAGATAATATATCATTTTATAATGAGTATCAATATATAGAACCAAATATATCAAAAAATATAGCTGAGACATTATTTCAACAAGACCGACTTCGTCAAGAAACAGATGACTTTAACATAAAGAACCAAAACGCAGTACGTTATATGCGGGCATATTTCAATGGTGATATGTCTAAAAATGTTTTAGCGACTGAATTACCTGAATTGCGTCGATATATATATAATAAAGATGACGGACAATTAAAATTTATTTATTATTATTGGAAAGGAATGTATCAACCATTATCCGTTGATGTTGTAAATCGGTTGCAAAACAAAATAGATAAAAAGATAGTACCTGATAATGCATATGATTTAGGAATAGCCACCCGTTATGGTCGTATAATATTAGATAATGATGGGAACATATATAGAATATATAATGGAGAGGTAATGCCTTTTCCAGTTGCAACAGTAAATCAAAAAGGTAAAATCGTTCCTATTAAATATGACCTTACGGGTGTCGTTGAACTTGATGATGTATTATCTTTTGCATCAGAAAAAGACCGCAAATATTTAGAACAAAAATTCCCGCCAAAGATAATGTCTCAATCTAGACCAACAGCAGCTGAATTAGGGGCGGCATTATATAACGATCCGGTATATAAGCGAATTGCTAATAACCCTGAATTTTTATACACAATGTATAAAAGAAAACAAACAGAAGCTGAACAGGCGGGACCAATTAAAAGTGCATTAGCAGGTTTTGGTGAGAGTTTAGCAGAGATCCCACGACAGGCATTGAATTTATTGAGAGGCGAAGAAAATAAAGTAGAAACTCTACCTGTTGAATATAAGGAACCTTTAGCTTATGAAGTAGGTTCATTAGCAGGTAGTTTTATACCCGCAATGGGCTTAGGTGGAGCTGCGGGAGGTGCAGCTAAACTTGCATCCTCTGCTCTCAAACTTGGAAAAATACCATCTCGTATCATTACAATTGGATCAACAGCAACTGGAATAGGTACAGAACATAATTTAACAGTATTAAATAAATATCAAAGAGGAGATTTAACCGCAGGTCAAGCAGCTGAAAGTATTGCTATAAATACAGCAATGAATATTGGTGGTATAGCTACAGGCACTGCAATAGGCATTCCAGTTGCAAAAGGTATAAAAGCTACAGGCAAATTATCAATACCTAAATTTATCAGAGCATCATTATTATCAGGTGTTGACAATGCAGGTTGGACATTCGTATCAGGAAAAATAGATCAGAAACCAGAGTTCTTTTTAGCTCCTTTGGCACAAGCACCTACAACATCGAAAGAGAAAAAATTTACTATAACGCCTGAAGAAGCGCATAATTTAGGTTTATCATTTATGGTAGGTTTAGTATTTCCTATATTTGATGTGGCGTATGGCAAACAAGCCAGACGTGAATACGAATTAAAACAAGGATTGAAAATTAGCCCAGAGGCACAGGCAACAGCAGATAGAGTTATTAAAACAATTGTGCAAGAACCAGAAGTAAAAACTGCGATAGAAAATGATGATCAAGTAGCGCTCAATAGAGCGGCAGAGAAAGTTGCGCCACAAGTAGCAAAGCAAGAAAATATTTCACCACAAACTGCTAATAATTTAATTAAGACGTTAATTGATCCCGATTATGGTGCAAGTCAAATTATCGCAACATTAGCCAATACAAAAGATACTAAAGAAGCAAATGAATATTTTAAGAATATTACGAACATTGATAATTTCTTCGCTGATAAAGAATCGCAACGCTTACAAGGGGCAGTTCATAAAGTGTTTGAAACTCATAAAATAAATCCTGAGAACATTCAAAATGTTCAAGCAGTTACAGGTGAAGGTAAAAAGAAAGGTTATATTATATATACCGACGATGGGGACACTAAAACTTTACATTACATTTCTAATGATAAACATATTGCAAGTTTAAGCAATAAAGAAGCACCTGTGGATATGTATAGAAATGAATTAGGTATATTAAATGAATATCTAACAAGACAAAAACAGAAAGGCATTCTACCTAATGATTTAGATATATATATTAATACCGAGACTAAAGTCCCCACACTACATCAAGGCGAAATGACACAGCCTGGATTTAAAAATATAGTCAAAACTATTACGGGTGATATACCCAATGAAATAAAATATGAACCAACACCAGAAGAAACACCAACTATTGTTGAACCTAAACCCGAGCAATTGCCCGAGCAGATTATTGAACCACCAAAGACAGAACCTGAAACAACAGAAATGGCAACACCACCAAAGGAAGCAATACCACCAACAGAAGAAACCATTCAACCAGAAACAGTGGCGGGAGAAACAGCTGCGCCTATTAAAGAAACACAACAACCTGAACAAACAGAGATTGCACCAGCACGTCCAGTAGAACCTGAAATTACAGAAAAACCAACTCAAACAGAAAACATCCCAATCGAACAAACTAAACCAACGGAAATACCTCCAAAACAAACAGAAAAGCCCCTTGTTAAAGAGGAAACTATTAAGCCAATAGAAACTACCAAGACAGAAGAAATACCCCCACAAACAGAAGTAAAGCCTGCTAAAAATACAATTGAACCTACAAAAGTAGAAGAACCAATCAAAACAATACCCGAGCAACCTGTTATTAAAGGTGAAGAACCTGTAAAGGCAGAACCTGTAAAGGCAGAACCTATTAAACCTGAACCTGCAAAAGTAAAAGAGGAACCTACAACACAAACAAAGCAAACTGTAAAGGTAGCGGAGACACCTGCAGAGCAACCAACTCCTAAATCAGTTGTTAAAAGTAAAGAGCAACCACAAAAGGAATTAAAAAAGAAATCTATACCATCGCCTACTAAAATATTAGAACAACGCACAACAGAAAAGATAACTAAACAAGTAGAACAAGATGCAAAAAATATTGAAGCTACAGGTTCTGTAAATAAATCAGGACATACTCAATTCGCAAAGTTACAGGATGAATATGTTGCTAAACAAACAAAAAATATATCGAATAAAGTTGCTCGTAATAAATTCTTATATGAAAATAAAGTTGATGCATCTAATTTATCTGATTATACAAAAAACATTACAGAATATATAACACCTAAAACTTACGCCAAAGCATTCAACGAGGCAAAAACTGTTGCTGATGTTGTTAAGTTTCTCAAAGATAGAAATATTAATATCAAACTGACACCTAATGAACATACTATATTTAATACACACGAACAAATTAAAACAAATTATCCTACTGCAATATTAAGTGATATTGTCCCATTTGAAGATGGACCGATAAAAGGAGTCTTATATAAATATGATAATATAAATATAGTAGCTAGATATACCCCCGATGGAAAGATTACAATACAAGATATGCCCAAAATAATAGCACCCGAAACTATTGAAACACCTCCACCAAAACAACAAAAGAAACGTACTGCGACTAACAAACAATTAGAAAATGATATACTTACACGACAAACTTTACAAGCAGGATTGAAAGATATAGATGGCACAGTTAAACAATCAAAAGAATTTAAATATAATCAAAAAATTATAAATAAAATATCCAATTTAATTGATAATGATAAAAATTCTCCTGTTTATTTAACTAAAATTAGCGAGGGTACAGAACGTGGATATTTAACATTAGATTGGGGTGGTGAAGATAATTTACATAATGCTTTAACTTTACTTGGATTATCAGACCAGGAAGCACAGGACTTTATTAAATTAAATCATTTAGGTAAATATCAACATTTAGAAAATGGAACGGTTACATTCAAACCTTTGCAAAATGATTTATCAATTAATTCTGATGAGAACACATTGTATATGTCCCTAATTCCAGGACTAGAAAAATTACCAGGTGCTATTCATAATTTATTTAAAAGAGCATTTGACCAATATGATGAAAAGGCAATGGGAAATTTATATAAAAATCGGGGGTTGCCCGATGCCTATTCAACTGAATTTGCAAGGAAAGATATAAATATCCCTATGGCAAAAGAAGATATATTGGCATATATGCAGGATTATCCTGAATTACAAGCCTTATATAATGAAAGACCTAATAAACCATATTCTAACTATATATCAGTAGTGAATTATCTTGATAGAATTAAAGAAACTAATCCAAGTAAATTATCTGAAGCTACTGCAAACGCAAAAATGTATTTAAGACAAAACGAAACGAAGCAATTATGGGGTGCTCCTATAGTGCAATTAGAAGGAGACGCTGTAACACGATTGCGAAGATTGATGATTAAAGATGGCGTTATGCCAGTAGCTAGAAAAGACCAAGAGTGGAAGGAAGAAATTTTTAATCCTTTTATTAAAAAATTGAAAGGTGCTGATAAAGAAATTAAAGAAATGGGAATTAAAGCACCTAATAGTATGGCGTATTATATAGGTGAAATTGGCGATAGAGTATTTAGAGATTTAGAAGATGCGTGGCGTGCGGCTGATGAATATCCTAAAGAAGTTAGGGATTTAGAAAGACAAAATATACGAACTAATAATCTTAAAGGAAATTATTTAAAAGACGATTTAATAATCGAATATGCTCATAAAGTATTCAAACAGGAAGCACCTGAATTATCTAAATTATTATCAAAAAGTAAAGATTTCCAACAGCAAGTAATTGATTTATATAAAAACAAAATAGATGCTGAACAATGGCTAACTGATTATGCTATACTTAATAATATAACTTCTGATATTATTGATGTCAATAGGCATACAGTGGCAGATTTACCTACGGTAAAAGAAAGATATGAAAAATTAATTGATAATAGAGAACAAACGAATAAACTACTCACTTCCCAATTAAAAAATCTTGAGGAAGATAATGTAACAGCAAAGGGGTTCCGTGACCAAATAAAACAAAATGAAGCATTAATTGCAAAATACGAAGAATATGTTGATTTGTTAGATAAAGCTATCAAATTCAAAGACCATTCTATATTAATACAACATAGCACACGTGATTGGGATATGAAATATCGGGCTCCTTATGGGCTATCTATCTATGAAGTAAATAAAAACTATGAGAAAATACCCACATATAAACAAACGGAACCATTCTATTATATGCTATACTACGATAGCGAAAAGAAAGTTAATAATTTTATGCAATATGGCATCAATATAGGAGGTCGCCATTTAAGGCTCCCACCCAAAGACCTGAAATATCCTGCAAATATTTTTATAGATGAAGCGGGGCGTCTATATAAAGTCCAAACATTTAAATATGAATTTAAAACTAATCTTGCACTAACAGAAGCTAAAGAAATAGTTGCGTCAATTTTAAAAACCTCTAATATTGCTGAAAATTTAAACGCTAACAAAGCGAAAATTGTAGGAAAAATAAGCGAATATAAAACATATTTAGAAGGTTTAGCTGACGAAGGAATGTTGGATTCATCAGCTATGGAATACTTTGATGATGTAGATGATATGCTGAACTCATTAACACATAGTCAAGCTGAAGCAGAATTAGAAAGAGTATTACGTCGAATGCTTACTAAATTAGAAAATCCCTCATTATTCCAATTAACAACAAATAATTCTTTTGGGTATCATCCTGACGACTTATTACAATATACAGGTAAAAAAGTCAATAAAGACTCATACTATCTAGACGCAATGAATAAGAATAAAGAAAGTTTGCAGAAATCGGAATTAGATACCCGTTGTCGTAATATACTGTTAGACGAGTTAATGACATTGCACGATATGGGTATAGAAGGACGCTACCCAAGATTGGTGCAAGATTTACACGATATAATGTTGAATATTAACGTATCGACAGTAAAGCAAACTGTAGATGCATTTAATAACTCTAAAATTGGAGTAATGGGGCGAGCGGTAGAACAACTTGGCGTAGGTACTTTGTATTTTACAAATGCTGTATTAGCTACAAAAAATAGATTGAATGGCACCATTACTAATTCGACATATTTAATGAGCCAATTAGCAGCACTAAATAAGATGTATGACAAAGCCAAAGGCACAACTGTAGTAAAAAGATATGCACAGGCAGAGGTATTATCGCAAATGGAACTATTTAAAGAACACTTTGCTAATGCTTCGCCTTATGGCGATCCATTTTTAAATACTATACATCAAGAGATATTCAAACGGAATGTTATACAACCCGTTATAGTAGAAGGTGTAACATCGCAATTTGGTAAATCTTTACGTAAAATTGTAGAGGCAGGATACAGTCCTATGAAACATACGGAGTTTATGAATAGATACGCCTCTCTTATGATGCAAGCCGCACTGGATGCTCCTACATATAAAGATTTAATCGCCAATGGAAAGATAACAGAAGAAGCTGCGATAGATGAAGTATTAGCTAGAGGCTTAGATGTTTCATTTAAGACACAAGGTATTTACGAAAAAGAATGGCGCTCGGGTATTGAACGTTGGTTGATAGACCACGTGCCATTAGGTAAATGGTTTATTACAATGAAATCGCCATTCATTAATCAATTATATTATATAGGCAATTATATAGCTGATTTGACTATTAGAGCAGGTGCAAGTCAACAAAAGAAAATGGCGGTAGCTGGACTTGGGGCATTTGCAATTGCCAGCACTTTGCTTGTAGGATATAGCAATATGCCAGGCACGGAAGATGCAAAAATGTTAATAGAAGATTTAGTTCAAATGTCCAATCAGGACAAGAACTTCAAAATCGATGTCTGGATGGAAGAACAAGCAGTTCAATATCTAATGAATTTAGGAGCATCAGAAAAAAATGCTCGAAAGTTTTACGGTGCATTATATGATGGAGTATTAGGAACATTTACAAATATTAGATTGCGTCAGCTAGGCGATATGAGTGGTTTACTTGACGCATTTATTGTGGATATTACACGTGATATGATTCGTAATGCAAAGACACAATCTAAAGAAGATTTTATTAGAAGCACATTTCGTAAGAGATTGCCACAAATATACAACTTAGCGCACGGTTATAACGCATTAACAAGTGGAATTTTGACTGATAGAAATGGGATGCCATTACGAGATATTTCAACATTAGAGGCTATCAAATTAATGATATTCGGTGAATCTAATTTAGATGTTCATACAGGATTAGAAATATATAACAAATCAAATATGACCCCTGCTGACCGTATAGAAGATATTACCAAATTTGAAACATTAAATTTAAAGAGAAATGAAAAGGACAATTTAACAGATGCAATTAATCGATTAGACCAATCACAGAAAGATAAAATTGATGAAATATACCGCAATTATTATGGTTTAGGTAAGCCACGAAAAACAAAAAAATATAAAGAAATGCTTAAAGTAGGGAAAGATTATATCGACGATTTATTACAAGATGAAAATATTAGAAATTTAATTATACAATTTGATCCCCAAGTGGATCGTTATTACGGCAGAAATACAGAAGCCGAACGTAATTTAAATGCCTTAGAACAAGCGGCCGCACGTTATGTTAGCAGTGCGCAAAGAGCGGATATGACCAATGATATTTTACAAAATGTATTGCACCGATCTAACAGAGTAAAATCTATATATGCCGATGATAAATACAAAGGACGAAGCATTGAAGACTATCCAGAAGAAGAACAAATAAAAAGATTTTTAGACTTATATATAGAAAATAAAAAGAAAGCACAAAAATAGATGAACATTAAATCCGATATAATTGGAGCTGGCATTATCATTATTATTATATTAGCATTCATTACAGCAATATTCTATTTTGGTAATCAATTAATTGATAAATTTCAAAAAGAACCAATTGTAATCCAGCCATTAACATCGCACTCTGATACTACATATATAGAACACAAAACCGATACAGTAATAATTAATAAATTAAAAACTATATACAGGGACAGTATAGTACCGATATATATAGACTCGTCCTTTACTAAAACTATTGATACAAGTTTATCAGATGCTCATTTCCATTTAGATTATTATTTTCCTGAGGACAGTGTCAATATGATATATATACCACCGAAGGAACGATTTATCCATACGATAGATACATTAATCATATCCAAACCTTATTGGCAATATGATACGCTCAAAGTAGAGAATAAAAGTATAATGCCGTATATATATGGTGGCTTAGGTGGAGTATTGGTAGGTATAGTGGTAGATGCAATATGGTTAAGATAATAATACAATTTAAATCATAGGTTATATATGAGTTTTTCACCGACGATAACAACAAAAAGATTATTAGAATTAGGGACAAAATTTAGCCCTAACTCAGTTGAATATGTAGATGTTACAGCTAATCTTTTAAAACAGAAAGCAGACCGTATTCACACAATTAATATACGGGATTTAGCGGAACAATTAAAAATGAACTCTGGACTTTTAAGTCAATTCAATGTGTATTTAAAATCTATAAATTTCAATATAGATTACGCAATAGAACAATATAAAACGAGCAATTATACATTCCCTGTATTTATTAATCGAATGTATAAAAGTATATCTGCAAATGCTGATGACAATAGAATATATACAGATACATCTACAAGCATTAATGACTTTTTAAATAAAACAAAAAAATTCTTAAAAGAATTATCCCCCTGGGAACTACCCGATACCGTAACTAAATTAGGAAATTTAATCTATAGCTTCTCCCCACCTCAATTTGAATTACAAAATAAATTATTTTTTGAATATAACGATTGTGTAATTTGTGGAACTCCAGCATTTGGGATACCACAACATATAATTCATACGCTAGATATGACCTTCCCAATATGCGAAGAATGTAGAATTAAATATAGCGAACCAGAATTTCATCTCAATTGGCAACTCGTAGCAGAAATGTATAAAAATTATTCTAAAATATTAGAGTCAGGACTGGATAAATATGTAGATTTTTCATAAATCAATTTTAAAGGGGCTATAATGCCCTACATTCAATTTTAATATCATTTTGATATAAATATATAGACAAGCATATAAACTCTTTACTACGTTAAAAGTAGAAGGGTATTTTTCTAAAATAAAAATCCCACTATTTTGAATTAGTGGGATAAAGAAGGTTTTTTCATTGAGAAGTTTAATTATAGAGGTTATCTCATCTCTCGTTCTTATAAACGAATGAATAATTATTTTATTGTATTATTTTTAAGTCAGATTTTTCAGACTTATTTTTAATCTTTTCCAATAAGACTGACCAATCCGCCTTATTTATTGAGTAATATACATAATTTGCTCGTTCGGTTCTTCAATTAAATAATAACCAAAATAAGTATCATTCCACCTGACTCTTGGAAACTTATACCATCCCGAATAATTATCTTTTTTAGTGGTATTGATAATTTGATAATGCAATTGCCTTGATTGATTAGCATATTCAAGCCATTCATTTTTTAAATTTTTTTGGTAATCCATTACATTGCTCCTATAATAAATATACAAATAATTGCTATTAAACTAACTATTGCACAGTAAGTGAAGATTTTCATCTGATGTTCCGTTTTTTCTTTCTCAAACTCTTCTGCTTGATTTTTAAATGCAAATTTAAGTAATTCAAGTGAAAGCTCGTAATTTCGCTGTTCTAATTCATCAATATAGTCATATTTCATTTTCTGTTCCTTTTAAATAAATTTTTTAAAATTGTTTTTCTTTTAGCTTTACGCTCAGCTTTTATAACAAGTGTATAGTATTTATTGACAAGCCAGTAAATATCAAAACAAAATTCAATTTCCTCCAATTCGTTATCAAAAGTAATGATATGATGTTCTGCGGTTTTGACTGCCCATTTCTTAAATAATTTGTTAATATCCCTTGATAATTTATTCATTTTGAAATCCTCTTTTTTTTGCTTGTTTAATTTTGCGTTTCCTTTGTTCATATTT
>DAOTPH010000009.1:0-20106 GCA_035451765.1 Bacteroidota bacterium
GAAGGCACTTTTCAAGTAAAAATAAAAGATGCGACAAGCCTTAATGCGTTATTGCTAAATTTATTAAAAATTCGGAGTGTTAAGTCAGTGAAAATTTTAGATATAGAATTATCCGATTATCAATTACAATAAATTTAAATATTATAGTAATCTAATTCTACACATCGAATAATAATTACAATAGAGACAAATTTTGTCCTCATCATAGGGCTCAACTTTAAAATTCCCATTTGTTATATTATTTTTTATTGAAATTGCCGCTTCAAGTGAATTTTTAAGCAGTTCTATTTGTCCGACTTCAATTTTATGAGATTTTTTGGTAATATTTAGAGTAGGTAACAAATCATAATTTGCCAATACAAATGTAAAAGCATTATTTTTCTTGCTTGTTGGATTAAGTAAATAATAAACTCCAAATACGGGAATTGCTTTAATCCCCGCTGTTTCGTTAATATATTCCTGAAATCCGAGCATATATATGGGCATTTGAAAAGAAACATACAAATTATAAATATCTGTTTCCTTTGGTATTGAAGAAGACGATAGTTTATAATCGCCCACACCAAATTCAAGCATATCATCCACATAATTAACCTCAATCCTATCGATTTTGCCATTTACTTTTATGCTTTGCTTAGTTTGAGAAGAATCAAAAGTATTATGTGAATTTTCCTCAGAAACTAATTCAGCCTCAAAATGTTGTTCAAAGAAAGCTGGAAAGAATGACCAATCTTTTTGATACACCTCGGTCTTCAACCAACGATATAATAGATTTCGAGCAAAAGAAAAATCAGTTAATTGCTGTATTTGATAATTCAAAATTTGATAATCTTTGATAGGCATATCAAGATTTTTTTGAGCAATTTTGAGAAGAATATCTTTATAAGTTGTTATGAAATCAGGTTTTAGATTGACATATTTAAATTCTAATGTTCCTCCTTTATTATTATTTACTCTCATTATTTCAGTGGAAATATTATTATTAATTAATTCTTGATAAAATTCATATAAAATTTTGTGCAAAAAGCTACCTATTTCAATCGGCTCGAGGGTTAATTCCCTTTTCCGAGCCTCTTTAATATTAAGGAAGTATTTTGTAAAATATAGATATGGACATTTTGCATAAGTCTCGAGTTCCGAAATTGAGTAAGATTTGTCATTGAATTGAGCATCAATCAGATTTTTTTCAATATTTACATTAAGCAAATCATCTAAATTAATTGGTTTAATATGCTTATGATAATTCAATTCATCTGTAATGTTATGAATTTGAATATAGTTGTTAATAATATTTTGTATTTGATTATCAGATGCTTGAATGTCAGCTTGGTCCTTTGTATAATCTTGCATTCCAAGATAATCAAAAAGCTCAGATTCATTTGTAATAATAGAAAATTGTTGATTTGACTTTTCCAAATTTATTATACTCTCATCGTCAAATTGCACAATATTCTTCAGGCTATCGATAAATGGAGAAGCGGGTGTTTGATAACCCTGGACAGTCCGTGGATAAAATATATATATTTCGTTATCCAGATTATTATTAAAAAGAAAATTCGATGAAGAAAGAAATTGGTAAAATAGCACACGTTCTGCTCGAATGTGCTTTTGCTTTGCATCTGGCAACTCTTTACCGAATAATTTCTCGGGTGCATAAGCAGTAGGAAATACACCTTCAGAAGCTCCGCATAATATTTTTACTTTATATGGCAAATATCTTATTTGCTCAATCGATGTTATATCAACGCTATTGTTCATTTTTTCAGAAATCTGATACCGTTCATTGTAAACACCAATTTTCAATCTTTCATACCATTCTTTCAATGTAAATTTTTCATTTGAATGTGTTTCATACAAATATGCAATATCATTTACAACGTCAATGAATTTCATTAAGCCTTTTGCTTCTTTTTCTATATCCTCGCTTAAATTATTATGAGAACCTGTATTAATTTCAAGTACTTTCTTTACTTTCTGCCGTAAGTTTTCATTAAAATTGAATTTCAAAATAATATCTCTGATTATAAAGGTTCGAAATTCTCTTCCTGACATTTTTTCACTGACAATTTTCAAATTGTTATCTATTGTTTTAATATCATTTATTCCTCGCTCGATATTTGCGATAAGTTTCCCTAATCGGTACTTATCTATCTCATCAGTTAAGGTGTTTATTGAATTTTGATAAAAGCTTTTGAATGACTCCAATGTTTTAATCCAATATTCTGATGTTACAGGATAAAATCGCGGTTGGATACGAAGCTCATTAGCAAGATAAACTAAGTTATCAATATCAACTTTGAAATCAAAATCAATTGAAGTATTATTAAATAATCTCTTTAATGTACTAATCTTATATCCATTTAGAGCAAACTCAATGAATGCATATATTTTATTTACAATTGGAGATTTCCATAATCTATATCTATCTGTGATATTTGCAGGAATTTGTTCTATTCTAAAAATTTCCCTGAAATAATCCGAATAATCGCCAGGATTGCGAGATACGACTGCTATGTCTTTTAAAGCAATACCTTTTTTTATATTTAAATATTTAATAAGTTTTGCAATTTTCGATACTTCATCTTTTTGATTTTGTGCCTCAATTATTTTTATAGGTTTTTGTAAGTGGATTATTTCCTTATTATCAAAATGGAATAAATGCTTTCTAAAAAAATAATTATCATATCCCTCCATTGATAAATACTGCTCGCTTTCCTCAAATATCTTATCATCGGAATATACTTCAAAACCATTATTTTCAAATTGCTCAATATATTCAAAAAAATTGCCGAATAAGGGACCATTATCGTGTGAAAAATCTAAAACTAATGCAAATGGTGTATTTACTTTTGCAAATAATGAGAGTAGTTCTACCTCAGGCATTTTAAATTCGCTAAATCCATAAGCTAAGACTAATTGATTTTTGAATAGCTTACCGTAAAATTCCAAAAATTCTTTTTCTGATAAAGATCTTAAAAAATTTAATAATTTTTGAAGTTTTGCAGGTTTATCAAATAATATATCGTTTAGTATATTTTCATACTCAATAAGAATTCGTAATATATCTGAATATTTCTTTCCTTCCAGATTTTCAGGGTATTGACCAGCCGCAATCAATTGTAAGTCATTTTCTGCCTGGATCTTATCAAATCCATCTTCACGAATACCATAGACAAGCTCATTCAATCTTCTAATAATTTCATATTTAGCGCGATTATTTTGCTGATTAAAAAATTCTAAATTTGCTTTTGAATATGCTTCTTCAAAAATAATTAACCTTAAGGCATCCGATATTTCTTGACTTTTTGAAATTTGAAAAATTTGCTTAAATAATAAATTGGTAAAATCTTCTAAGTTGTATATATTATAATTGCTTAATGGTTTTTTATGATTATCGAAATATTTATTTACTAATTGAAATTGTAAGTATTTTATAATTCTTTGAGTTGGCAAAATTATAGTTAAATTTTCTAATAAATCCTTTCGAACATATTCATCAATAATTTGCTCAAAATTGCAAAAATCATTTATTCTATTAGAATAAATGTCCTTAAAAGATTGATTATAAATTATATATGCCATAACTTACAATTAATTAATAATTTCTAATATAATTTTTGCCCGCAAGTTCCTTGATATATCCCTTAAATTCAAGGTTTAGCAAACTAACAAGCAATTGAGACATTTCCATATTGAGTTTGTCGCTCAATTCATCGATTTGAATAGGTTCAAAAGATAACGCATCAAAAATTTTTTGCTCTAAATCATTATCAAATTTCAATGAATTTTCTCCATTTTCTTTAAAAATAAATTTATCCCAGCCAAGATCTTTAAACATTTGCTCGGGACTGAGTGCAGGAATAGCAGAATTATTTTTAATTAAAAAATTTGTCCCTTGACTTTTTTCAGACGTAATATTTCCAGGAACTGCAAAAACCTCGCGACCCTCTTCAAGTGCATATTGAGCCGTGATAAGCGACCCACCTTTAATCCCACTTTCAATTACCAATGTAGCACTGCACAACCCGCTGATTATTCTATTTCGTTGAGGGAAGTACCCTGGCTTAGCTGATGTCCCTGGTAAATATTCGCTAATTATTGCGCCGCCTTCATCTATTATTTTATTTGATAAATCTTTTGCTAATTGCGGTCCAATCTTGTCTAACCCCGACGCAACAACAGCAATTGTTTTGCCTTTACGTTCCAATGTTGCCTTATGAGCAATTGTATCAATTCCATAAGCAAGCCCGCTTACAATTGCTACGTCTCGTTCTGCAAAATATGAAACAAATCGTTCAGCAGTCAGTTTGCCATAAGTTGTATGCCTGCGAGTGCCAACTACGGCAATACATTTTTTATTTTCTAAATCTAAATTTCCTTTAATATATAATAGAATTGGTGGCGAACTGATATTTCTTAATAATTCAGGGTATTGATTATCCCAATATGTTATCATTTGAATGTTAAGCTTTTGGCACTTCTCAATAAATTTTGGAATAACATCTTTTATTTTTTCGTTCTGTTCTAATGAATCAAAAAGATTTGCATCATTTATAAATGAATTTAATGCAGTATTATCTAGAAATTTTGATAATGAATCATATCTATCTATAATATTGCGAATTTGATGTGCTTGCAAATGCTTATTTAAATATAATATAAAAAATTCCTCATCTGTCCAATGATTTGGCAAGGTCATTTTTTGCTTGTTTTATAATTGAAATTTTATCAAATTACGAAAATTTACGGAAATTATGTAATTTTGTGAAAATTAAATGGCGCATTCGTCTAACGGTTAGGACGTAACCCTCTCAAGGTTAAAATAGGGGTTCGATTCCCCTATGTGCTACAAGAAGAACATAATATTTTTTGTAATTTTGTATTCTTCAATTTTGCGGAAGTGGTGAAATTGGCAGACACGCCATCTTGAGGGGGTGGTGCTCAAAAGGCATAGGGGTTCAAGTCCCCTCTTCCGCACAAAATCTGCAGAAATCCAATTTTTAAATTAATTCCCCATAAATTTTATTTAAGAAAAAAGCGATTTTTATATTTTTATAATCCAATTTTATCAGCAATTTCTTGCATTCCTTTTATTGTTTCAGATATGAGATCATCCAATGGAATGCCAAGCTTTTCAGCCCCTGCTTGAATAACTTCTCTATTTACACCGCTTGCAAATTGCTTTTCCTTCCATTTCTTTTTGACCGATTTCACTTCTACATCGGCAAGCTTTTTTGAGGGTCTCACCAAAGCTACAGCAGTAATCAATCCTGTAAGCTCATCAATTGCATAAAGAGTTTTTTCCAGTTGTGTTTGTGGTTCAATATCAGTAGTAAATCCATAAGCATGCGATAGAATTGCGCGGATCCAATCGCTATTCCAATTATGCTCTTCAAGGATTTTTTTAGTCATTGTGCAGTGTTGGTCGGGATATTTTTCATAATCTAAATCGTGCACCAATCCAATTATACCCCATTTTTCTTCATCCTCATTATTCAATCGCGCAAAATGCCGCATTACCGCCTCTACAGATAATGCATGATTGATTAATGATTGATTTTGATTATATTCGAGAAGCAAAGCCCAGGCTTCCTCTCGCGTTGGTATATTATTTTGATTTTCTTCCATATTAATCTGTGATGATTTTTGTAATTAAATTTATGGGTATTTTATCAAATCCGTCTTCTATTTCGATTTCATTAGTGAATTTCAATTTTTCAGAAACTACATAAAACGGTAAATTGACTTTTTTAATTCTTTTGCAAGCAATAACGATGGAAATCCATTGATAATGTATTTATCTGTCACTACTGCATCTGAACCAATTATACCAAAATCAATTTCCCTAATAATAGATTCAATATTACTTAACTCAAGAGTATGAACTTTAATCGGACTATTGACAAAATCATTAATATATTTTTCTGCAACATTCTTATTTTTAAATAATGATTTAATCAAATAAATATCAATTCTGCAAATATTTGAAAAATGCAATAATACATCTCGAATTGTGCTGCTATATGAACAAGTTATAATTTTATAAATATCATTTTGATTGAATATCTCCAATTGAAGATTCTTAATAATTTTATTTATTGAGTCTTGAAAATCAATTTCAAAATTCTGCAATTTTTGTAAAAAATCAGATTTACTATGACAAATAGAGAGAAAATTTTGAATTTGTAAAATTTGATTTTTTATGATTGCCATTGTTTTCTTATGTAGTGCAATTTCTAAAAGATATTGATTTAATTCATTTTGCCAACTATCAGTATTTTCATTATCAATAAAATCCCGAACAAAACCGAATATATTTTTAGCAATTTCGCGGCTTCCACTTTGATAATCGTTTATAATAAAATTTAATTTTTCTTGATATGAATTATTCATAATTATAAATTATGCATAAATTAAAAAAGAAATACAAAAGCTTGGGAAAAATTTTTTTGGTGTGATGCGGGGCCGAAGAGACTCGAACTCTCGACCTCCTGCGTGACAGGCAGGCGTTCTAACCAGCTGAACTACAACCCCGTTCAAATTCTAAGAATACAAAATTAAGAAAATTTTTGAAAATATATGCAAATTTTTATCAATTTTCTCTCTTAATCCTATTTCCATTCATTTAAATCAAAATATAAACCTTTATTTTTAATATAATTTATTAATTTGCAATGGATTGGTGATTGCTTCAGAATAGATTGGCAACCAAGAATAATCAAATGTTCTCGGGCGCGAGTAATTGCTACATTCAATTTTCTATCGATAGGTAAATCATCAATTATTTCAATATCGCTCGACATTTCCAGCTCAAAATTGTAATTTGATGCATAAGAAATAAGAATTATATCGCGTTCGGATCCCTGAAACCGCTCTACTGTATCGATACTTACTAATTCTTGAACATTTTGAGGAATTGAACGCAGAATTTCTGCACATTGCAATCTGAATGGTGAAATAATACCAATTGATTTTGATGTAATTATACTAGATTCTTCATCAAATATTTTTTCGATAAAATGGCTGATAAATTGTGCTTCAGATATATTTCGTTTTGAATCAAATTCTTTTTCTGAATTTATAAATATCAAACGTGAGGAAAATATTTTTCTAAGGAAATCTGATTTTGCATTTATAAAATATTGAGAAAACTCTTGAGTTTGCCAATCAAGGCAATCTCGGGTAGTCAGCTTATGATTATAAAATAAATAATTCGCAAGATCCTGTATATCTTTATGCATTCGAGCTTGTTTATGTAGCATCATATAGCAATCATCCCATCCATTCGATTTTGCATTTTCTAATAATCGAGAAAAAATTGAAGTACCGATTTTTTTTATCCCTATTTGCAATAACTGAGAATCTTTTTTTATTTCTTCTTGCTCTTGTTGGATGACTGCTGGCAATTGCTTTTCATCTCCAATCATTATAAATTTTGGAATTTTCGATAATATGCCAATTATTTGAGATTCAAGCACTTGACTAGCTTCGTCAATTATTACAACATCAAAATGCTTCATATTAAATATTTCGGGATTGGTTTGTATTGAACTAATTGTAGACACAAAAAAGCGATTATTTTCAATTTTTTCCTTCAAAGTTTGCAGAGAATATATTGAACTTAAATAAGATAAAGAATATTGATGAAAATTTTGTGCTTCTTTTGAGGCAATTTTTATAAAATCAATTGGGTTTTCCAGATTTGTCAAAACGCCGCAAATTTCATCCACTGCACGATTGGTATAAGCAAGAAGAAGTATATTCAAATTTGCTTGTTCCCAATAATATTTTGCAAGATTCTTAATAATTATTGAGGTCTTGCCCGTTCCAGGTGGACCTTGTATCAAAAAATAATCATTTGCAGAAATTGCCTTCTGAATAATTTCCTTAATATAATCATCATTAAAATCAATATCAAGCGTTAGTTTGCTAGATATTTTAGGTTCTATGCGTCCCAGTAATAAATCACGTCTGGCTTTTGGGGACTGCATAAATTCAGTTATATTTACAAATTGCTTTTTAATTAATGTATCGGAATTATCAATTTCAATAATCCAATTTTGATTATTTAGCAAATATTGCGAATTTAATGATTTATTCATCAGGCTTATTTCAATTTCATCATTATCAAGCCTTCGCAAAAATCCTTTTAATATATAATTTTCTGTCGGATTTACTAAATCTTCTGGATATAAATAAATCGGATCGCCTAAACGCAGGAAAGACAATTCATCGTTGTTTTCTCTATGAAAAATTAAGTGCTGATTATCAAAATCAGATTTTTCATTATCTAACTTAAGTTGTGTAATAACAGAGAAATTGTCCTTTTTATTTTCAACTGATTCACGCCAAAATGATGCATAACCCTCGCGTCGTGAATTATTTCCAATCTTTGCAGTGAGTTCTTCACGAAATATAAATCTGATATTTCCATTCACATATTCCTTTTCAACTTCATCGAGGGTATTATATGCAGATTGAATTTCTTTAATATCATCGCTAAGCAATTGATTTTTTGATTCGTAATTTTTGAAAATATCAAAAATCGTTAAATCTCCTTTGACAATTTTACGTTGAAACGCAAATAAATTATTACGAAAATTTATTATTTCATTTTTGAATGTTTTCAAATTTGGAACATTTCGAGGCCGTCCTCCAACATCGGATGAATAAAGAATTGCACTTGTCCCATTGCGGTTGCCATAAACAGAATCAAGTAGTAAATTATAGCAATTTGCTTGTGCATAATGATTTTGCCATACATTCAAGATAAATGTTTTGCCGTTATCGTCTTGAATTTGAATAGGATTCTTTGGAAATCCGCCCGATTTTAATTCTATCACATCTTTTCTATTATCGCTAACTTGTTCAATAAACAAATCCAATCTGCCTTGCAAACCATACTTTGGTGATATAAATGTAGGCTCAACAGAATATATGCCTTTTGGTAAATATGAAATAATTTTTTTCAAATTTTCAAAATGCAATTGCATTTCAAAATTTAAATCATTAATGAATTGCTCATTAAGAAATTGAAGAATCTTTAAAGGTCTTTGATGTAGTGCTTTTGTAAATGCCGTCTGAAAATCAATATTTGGATAAGCAATTAGTTCATCAAAAAGTGAATTCACAATCATCCCTTTCACCAAATATTGATTATTACCTTTTTGCATTATTAATTTTGAAAAATATGTGACCATATCAAAACCATAATGATTATAGCACTCCGCAATATCTGTCGCATCAAACATATAATCAGGTTCGATAATTATTGTGCCATCCTTGCTTAATTCATATAAATTTGTTCCCTCATCTAATAGATTAAGATTTTCAAAACCAATTGTGGCATTGCGCCAAAGATAATTAACTGTTTTTTTATTATTAAAAGAGCAATGCACATCAAAATTCCTAATTTGCTCATTAACGCATTTTAACTCATAGCCGCTATTTGTCTGTATTTTTTTTACTAATACACCTTGCAGATAATCAATATTTTGTAGATTTTTGGGATTAATATTTATAATTTTAATATCCTTAATATAGCCATCAAGTTCTGTGGGTATTTCTTGATTAATTATTAAGGATGCTGAATGCAAAACAGATTTAAGAAATTGCAAAAATTCATCAGAGTTTAAAATTATAGAATTTGATGCAATTGCTTTCTTTCTTCGGCGAAAATGCAATAAGATATTTAAATAAGAATCATCAATTTTATATAAATCAAAAATATAAATCCATTTAGAATAATAAGATGAGAAAATTTGCTTGCTACTTTCAGCTTTTGAATTTATGAGATATTCAAAAAATTGTAGAATATAAATGAATTTTCCATTATTATTAAATGTGGAATTTTCCAGAATATCAAGAGTTTGCTGAAAGAAATTATCAGGTGAAATATTTGGCATTATTGGTTTAATCTGCGGAAATATCTCTAATATTTAGCTGAGGAAATTTGATATTGCCTTGTCCAATGGATTCTATTGTATAAACAATAGAAAAGTGTTTATATTTTGAGATAAGCGAAGATTTGCTTGCAATCATTGGCAGGATAGCATCAATCACAAAATTATTCTGCATTGCACGAAATTTATATGAATTATTGCCAATATACTTTAATCCATTTATAGAACTTACGTTTCGAGTTAAAAATGTCGGTTTATCATTGCCATAACCAAAAGGAGCCAGGCGATTAAGTGAATTAATAAGCATAGGGGAAAGCTCATTAAACGAAATTTCAGTGTCCACAAGAATTTCATGATGAAGCATATCTTCAGTAATTTTTTCACGTGCAAGACTATCAATTCTTTCTCGAAATTCGGGAATATTTTCTGCCTTTAAAGTTAAGCCAGCTGCATGTCTATGCCCGCCATATTCAAGTAATAAATCGCTACACTCTTTAAGAGCAGCATAAATATCGAAATTGTCTATACTACGAGCCGAGCCTTTGGAAATCTCCCCATAATTAGTAAGAAGTATTGTAGGAACTTTATATTTATCAACCAATCGAGAGGCAACAATCCCAATAACGCCCTCATGCCAAGAACTATTATGAATAACAAGAGACCGATGTTTATTGTATCGCAAATATTCTTCGGCAATTGGTAAAGCTTCATCGAAAACTTGTTGGTCAAGCAATCGGCGTTTGCGGTTTTCTTCTTCTAATTCCTGTGCAATCCGAAATGCTAAATTTACATCCTTCTGAATAAGCATTTCAACCGAACGATTGGCATCGCCTAATCTTCCCGCTGCATTAATCAAGGGAGCCATTGCGTAGACAATATTAGTCGAGAATATTTCTCCTCTCTCTAAGCCTGTGCAATATAGCAAACCGCGTATTCCTGGTCTTGGATTTTCATTAAGTTGCTTCACCCCATAGTGGACAAGTACTCTATTTTCATCGACCAGAGGTACCATATCTGAAATTGAAGCAATGGCAACTAATTCAAGATATGAAAAATATCTATCATCAAGTTGTAATTTTTTTGCTATGCCTTGAATAAGTTTAAAGACAACACCGCTTGCAGAAAGATTTTTGAAAGGATATTGACAACCTGGCAGACAAGGGTCAAGAATTGCATAAGCGTCAGGGATACGCTCATTAATTTCGTGATGATCGCATATAATTAAATCGATTCCCATCGATTTGCATAATTCTGCTTGCTTAAAAGCTGTAATACCAACATCGACAGAAATCAAAACGCTTGCACCTGCTTCTTTAGCTTTGTTAATGGACAAACTTGATAAGCCGAAACCTTCGGAAAATCTATCAGGGATATAATATAAAACAATGCATCCAATGCTTCGAAGAAAATCCGTAAGCATTGCTACACTGGATGTTCCGTCAGCATCATAATCTCCGTGTATCCAAATTACTTCTTTATTATCCCTTGCTTTAAGTATTCTATCAACTGCTTTTTCCATTTCCTCAAATAAAAATGGATCATATAAATCCTCTAAACTCGGATTAAGAAACTTATTAGCTGTTTGAATATCTTCAATTCCTCTTGCAACAAGAATACTTGCTAAGCGTTTGGGTACATCAAGAGATTTTGCTAATTTTAAAACGGAATCATCATTGCTTTTTTCACTAATCCTCCAATAATATGTCAATTCTTAAATAGTTTATAATCACTATTACAAAATTATAAAAAAATTGTCAATATTATTACATAATGTAAATTTTTTTACATAATAATAAAAAAAATCCATCTAATTAAATATTTTAGATGGATTTTTAATAAGTTAAAAAATAAAATGTGTATAATTTAAATATAATCAAAATTTGCTGTAAAATGACGTAGGAATTCAGGTTGCCAAGTTATTTTCATTCCACGTAATTGTTCTCGGTTATTATATACATTAATGACACTTTCTGCCACATAACGTAAATGGTCGCTTGTATAAACACGTCGAGGGATTGCCAGCCGTACTAATTCAAGTGTTGGTGCGATAAAATTGCCTTGATCATCATAAGTTCCAAACATAACCGACCCAATTTCACAACAGCGAATACCGCCCTCTTTATAAATTTCGCAAGCAATACTTTGCCCCGGAAAATACTCTTGTTTTATATGTGGAGCAAAACGTTTTGCATCGAGATAAACACCGTGACCCCCGACAGGTTCCAAAATTGGGACACCACCCTCCTTAAGTAATTTGCCAAGAAAATCAACTTGTTCTATTCGATATTCCAAGTATCTTTCATTAACGACTTCGCGAAAGCCTTGAGCAAGAGCAGATAAATCTCGGCGTGCCAATCCTCCATAAGTAATAAAGCCTTCTGTGACAATTAAATTAGTTCGCAAAGCTTCGGCAACTTTATCATCATTGGTACCAATAAATCCGCCAATATTTGATAAGCCATCTTTTTTGGCGCTCATTGTCGCCCCATCAGCATAAGAGAACATTTCTTGAGAAATTTCTAGTATTGATTTATTTTCATACCCTTTTTCTCGTTTTTTAATAAAATAGGCATTTTCTGCAAAACGGCAGCAATCAAGATAAAGTGGAATATCATATTTTTTTAGCAATTCTTTTGTTTGCCTTATATTTTCCATCGAAACAGGTTGCCCACCACCACTATTATTTGTAATTGTAATTATGCAAAGTGGAATATTTTCTTTACCTTTTTCAATAATCAATTTTTCGAGTGCCTTAATATCCATATTACCTTTAAAAGGAGCAATGAAAGATGGATCTTCACTTTCTGGTACCGGCACATCGATTGCAATTGCCTCGTTATATTCAAGATTGCCACGAGTTGTGTCAAAATGTGTATTATTAGGAACAATTTTACCAGGTCCAGAAATCACAGAAAATAAAATTCTCTCGGCTGCTCTGCCTTGATGCGCGGGAATTATGTGCTTAAAACCTGTAATATTTTTTACTTCTTTTTCAAATTCATACCAATTACGTGAGCCTGCATAAGATTCATCACCATCCATAATTGCCGCCCACTGCTTAGAACTCATCGCTGAAGTTCCACTATCTGTAAGCAAATCAATAGTTATATAATCGCTTTTCAATGAAAATGGGTTATAATTTGCCTCTTTTATATATTTTTCTCTTTCTGAACGTGTTGTAATGGGAATTTCTTCAATAGCTTTAATTTTAAAAGGCTCGAAATACGATTTCATTAATACCTCAAAATTGAATTTATGATAATTTAAAAAAAAGAATTTATTAAATTAAGCAAATTTAATAAAATAATAATATAATATTAAAAATTATTTTGGGGTTGCTTTGGGAATTGTAAAGAAAAATGTAGAACCTTTCCCAACTTCACTTTCGACACCTATAATACAATTATGCTTTTGTATAAAATTCTGGGAAATTTGCAAACCAAGTCCAGCTTCGCGAGTTTTGCCTGTACTCATAATTTCAGAGTTTTCTCCTTGAAATAAAGTTTCTATATTCTCGGGTGGAATTCCAATTCCATGATCTTTAACATAGACTTTAAGATACGGATCAATATCTTCAACATAAATTTCAATAGTACTATTTGTATAAGAGAATTTCATTGCATTTGAAATCAAATTCCGTAAAACTGATGATATCATAAATCTATCAACGTAGCAATATGTCTTAGGTTGAACAGTCGAAATAATAGTCAAATTTTTGCTTTTAAGCATATTATTATAAATCAAAATTACATTTTCTATAAGATTATATAAATCTGTAATTTCAGGTAAGTAATCAAGTTTCCCAGATTGAGATTTTGACCAATCTAAAAGATTTTCGATTAAATTTTTAAGTGTATATATTTCTTGGCTAACTTTTAAAGTATAGTCCTTAATCTGCTCAGCATCTAATTTATCAAAATAATTAATAAAAATATCAGCATAAGTAACAAGCGATGTAATAGGATCACGCAAATCATAACCAATTATGCTAAAAAATAAATCTTTTTCGTAATTAGCATTAACCAATTCAATCTCGATTTGTTTTCGATCAGTCACATCACGCGCAAGAAAGATTACTTTTTGTTTTTCAGATAATAAATCTAATTTGATGGGTGTAAGAATTGCCTCAAAATATTTATGTCCGATTTGTACATCAAGTTCATAATTAACTATAATAGGTTTGCCACCTTTTATTGCGGAATGAATACTCTTCATAAAAAAGTCGCTGATTTCCTTAGGAAAGACTTGTTCCATCTTTTTGCCAAGGAGTTCTTCGCGAGGAGCGTAAAGTAGGGATTCATTACTAGTGAAGATATCGATGTAAGTTCCATCTTCATCAACAATAATCAATAAATCGGGTATCGACTTTATTATTGCATTCAGAGTTTCTTTTAATTTTTCCTCTTCAGTAATATCTTCAATAACACCTTCATAATATTTGATATTTCCTTTTTCATCATAAACTGCTTTTGCTGTTTCACGAATAATTATTTCTCGTCCATCCTTGCATCGCCAAATATTTGGTTCTCCGTCAATTTCACCAAATTGCTCGATTTTTTTCTTAAATAGTTCTCGTGGTTTTTGCATTGGATAGTCTTCACCCTCGAGATTAATTGATTGTAATTCTTCAAAAGATGAATATCCAAGCATAGAAATAAGTTTGGGATTAGCAAGTAAGAATTTACCATCAGGAGTGGTACGATATATTCCAATAGGTGCTTGTTCAAAAATACTACGAAACTTTTCCTCACTTTCTTCAAGTTGCTTATGAATTTGATGAAGCAAAGTAATATCTGTCAATGAAATCAATATAAATTTTTCTGTTTCGAGAATATTCTCTAATATTTTCAAATCAGCTCTTAAATACCGTGGTTCGTTATTGCAATTGATTTCGATATCGATAGATTCTGCTTTTTCTTTTTTTCGTAATACAGAATGGATATAATTTTTGAAAGAATTTGGAAGCACCTCACTAATTTCTTTGCTAATTAATTCTTTTTCAGATAGAGCAAGAAGTTCAGTTGCCTTTTTATTCGCATCTATTATAATAAAATTTTCAGATGCAAGAAGAAATCCAACAGGTGCTAGATTAAAAAGGATATTAAATTTGTTAAGTAATTGCTCAATTTCACTTTGGGTTCTTTTAAGCTCTTCATTTTGGAGTTCAAGTTCATAACGAGTAGCAATCAGTTCTTCATTTTGAATTTCCAATTCAGCAGATTGAGCTTGATTTTGCTCTTGAATTTCCGAGAATTGTTGAATTTCCTTATTTAGTCGTTTAATCTCTTCGTTTAACTGACTAATAATCTCTTCCTGAGTATATTTTTCTGATTTTTTCATAATAATATTTTAAATCATTGCAACGGTTTCTCAAAATGTTGATAATCCTTCAATGAATTCCAATCACCACCCCATTTCCAACCATGTTTTTTGAATTCAAGAGTTAAAGCTGAACTCCCCGCAATAGCACCCTTTGCGTTTGAATCATATTTAGCACCTGCTGGTGAAATTTTTCCATTGGAATGAACCGCAGGATTAATCAATGGATTTATATCAATTGCCGTGCCAAAGCTATGATTTGAAAGTTTTGATTTTCCAGCGACTTTTCTGTAATTAAACGAAGATGTATTATTATCAAGCATTGAAGCATCATCAGACCAATTATATTTGACAATAGGGATTACTTTCGCAATAGGGAATTTTGTTGATTCTATAAAGTCAAAGATTTCAATAATATCATTTTTTAAATCTTTATTAATCACTAATTGACCCCGATGCAATTTATTATCAAATGAATAATATTCTACATCAATAATAATTAAATTATCAATAATTTCCTTAGGTGCGTTTGTTCCAGCAATTGCTTGAGAAAAAGAGAGATTGGAATCAATAATAATTTGATTAGAATTTTTTTTATTCTCTGCAATTTTAGAGATTAACAAAAGAAGTAATAATGAATATTTAATCACCTGGCCCAAATCAATATCGAGTATTTTTAATTAGTACAGGGGAAAAATAATTAAGATTTTCAAGAATTTTGCCTGTTCCCAATGCAACAGCTTTAAGTGGTTCCTCAGCAACATAAACTGCCAATCCTGTATCTTTAGCAATTCTTTTATCTAATTCTTTCAATAATGCACCCCCGCCACTAAGGAATATACCGCGTTCGAGGATATCGGCGGCAAGTTCAGGTGGAGTTTGCTCTAATAATCGCAAAATACCATTAACAATTTCAGATACAGAATCAGAGAGAGCTTCGCGAATATCATTAGTGGTAACAGTAATTAATTTCGGAACGCCTGTAACTAAATCCCTTCCTCTAACTTCAATTTGCAATTCTTCTTTAAGGGGAGCAGCAGAGCCACCTTGAATTTTTACCATTTCAGCAGTACGTTCACCTATTAATAAATTGTGAGAGCGGCGAAAATATTGAATAATCTGATTATTCATAATATTTCCAGCAACCCTGAGTGAAATATCAGAAACAATACCAGCCAAAGAAATAACAGCAATTTCAGAGGTTCCACCACCAATATCAACAATCATATTTCCAAAGGACTGATGGACATCGATTCCTATACCTATAGCAGCAGCCATAGGTTCAGCAACAAGATAGACCTCTTTTGCTCCTGCGTGTTCAGCACTATCTCTGACAGCGCGTTTTTCAACTTCAGAAATACCTGAGGGGACACCAATAACAACTCGACGAGGTGGCTGCCAACTTTTCGTTACGCGATGAATAAATGCACGGAGCATACCTTCGGCAATCTCAAAATCTGCAATGACCCCATCACGAAGAGGTCTAATGACATTAATATCTCGATGTGTTTTTCCAATCATACGCTCGGCATCTTTTCCAATTGCTTTAATTTGCTTGGTTGCTTTGTCATAAGCGACAACGGACGGTTCGTCTAAAATAATACCTTTGCCTGGCATCCAGATAAGAGTATTTGCAGTCCCAAGATCTATTGCGAGGTCGTTAGAGAATAGTTTAATTAATGGCATTAAATTAACAATTAAATTTTATTCAAATTTTAGAATTTAAAATACAAAATTAAGAATAATTTAGTTAATTTAGTAAAATTTAATAAAACGAAAATATGGAAGGAAAATTTATAAAATTTTTTACAAAAATGTAAGATTTATTACTACAAATATTAACAAAAAAATATTTTGTGATAAATTTGTATATTTTTTAAAAGAATAAAACAAAATATATTATTAGTTTTAATTTATTTGAAAAAATAAAATTTGAAAAAGTTATTTTTAATAAAATTTAAAATAAAAGTGGAGGAATAACAATGGCAAGTGGCGGTCCAGCGAGAGTTTACTTTGTATTATATCTCGCAGTTGTTCTTGAATTATTAATCACAATTGTTGATAGAGACGAGGCTGAAGAGGGGCTTGCGCGTAAGCAAAGGGAAACTATGAAAATAGTTCAAAGTATTCTCTCCCAGCTACAATCAGGTGCAGGAACAGAAGGTATTAATACAAAACCAAAAGATGAAATTACAATTCCACCTCCTGGAATTGATATTCGTGCTGTAATGGGCGCTGATATTAAATCATTCAGACAATATATAGTTTCTGTCGGTGTGACAGATATTAGTGGTGATTTAAGGCGAAATCCGGAGGAAAATGAAAAAGAATATTATACTCGTTTGAAGAAACTTGTAAAATTAGCAAATGTTGAGCAAATTCAATATCAGATATTTTATAATTCGACGGCAGATCCGACAGGCGCTCCACCATTCCCGAGCGAGGAAGATATACGTAAAGCAAAAATAGATTTTTCTAATTATTCTCCAGGACAATTAGTTGAAGTGCCGAATTTTACGGGTCCAAGTTGGGAATTTTTAGGTTTGACAGAAATTAACCTTGATGAAGATGCAACATACAATCGATTAGATCTGAATAATCTATCGACATTAACAATTGAACCTGTATATCCACCTGATAAAATTAGAAGAATTGGTCAAACCTTTGCTCCTTCAGGATTGCCCCCAGATAGTGCATTCTTCTACTCCCATCAAGAAACAATGAGAGAGAGAAATATTAAATCGCAAGGATTATTGAAACGTGATTTTATTATTAATTTTCAACCTCCAAATAGGGCAGGTTGGTATAAATTGCGTATTTTCTCTCGCACTAATCGAATTTTGGGTATTCGAGGAGGTATGAGTGCTGATGAAGTCCCCGATGAAATGACTGTAAACATTGGAACAGTTCAATTAACTGTAAAAGATTTAAGAACGGTTCTCGATCAATTAACTTTAGATTTAGATGCTTATAATCCCCCATCTCCCGATATTTTATTCAAGGAAAATGATTTGGATAAATTCCTTGCAAAACTTGACGAATCAAAACAATTGGCAATGAAATCTGATAATGCAAGCGAAGTAATCTCGAATCTGAATTTATATGGGTACATTGTTCGTTTGCTTGCTCCAGGCCAATCAGTCAATTTCGACCAAAATAAGAGCAGTATGGAATTTGATGTACGTGTGATAACACCAACACCAACTATTTCTGAGCCAACGATAGCAGCATTAAATTATATAGGTACATTTGATAAAGTTCCACTTGCATTTGATTTTTCAATTACTCCTTACCAAGGTGAGGGTTCAAACGTGCTTGAAGGTAAAATATTCGATAGCCGTGGTACGAAAGTAGATAATTTACTTTTCAAACCACTAGATCAAATTCCTGGATCAGGAGTGAATCCACCAATCAAAGGAGGTTCACGGGAATATAGAGCATATACTAATAATCCTTTAAGTCCAGGCAAATATACAATTGAATTAACTCATTCAATTTCAACAAGAAAATCAGCTCCTGTTGCAGTTCAAGTTGAGGTATTCCCAACGGGATTAACAGAAGAGAGCTATAAAGAAATTAATAGCCGACTGTCCGCATATTCATATTATGGATTGACTGCATTTTTGAATGCTGTTCCAACTTCAGGAACAAAAATCAAAAATGATCAATTTAGAACCTATTTGTATACTGATATAGATCAACAACGTCCTCCTTTTGTGGGCTTGACTGTAACATCAGAAAATGGAGTCTTTTTAAAACCACCTGCGACAAAGCTTAATCTGAGAATCACCTGGATACAACCTGGCACAAATATAGAAGTAGATATATTTCCTTTGAAAACCTTCCCAATTAAGCAGGAAGAACCAAATATAATCGTAAGGAATATACTTACAGATGTGTCAGGAACAGCTGCTAAATTCAAAGTAACAGTTTCAAATATAATGGTAACAAAAGTCCAGACGGGTATAGCTGATCAAGATCCAAAAATTGAAATTTCTGTTGGGCAACCAAGTCTCGAAGGGTTAGGTTCATATACACCATCCATTGAACCAACTATCGATGGAGATATGGAAAATGGCTATACATTGAGAATGGAATTCAGTGGAAAGCTTGAACGTGGTCAGACAAGAATAAGAGGAACAATCAATGTCCCACTCCAAGCAATTGCAATTAATCCTGCTAATGGAGCTCGGTCAGATCCCAGAAAAGTAACTTTACAAATTCCAATAAACTTCGAGCCTGAGCGTGGCGGGGCTCCAAGAAGGAGATAATTAATGATTAACGATGAAAATAATAAAGGTAAATAAAATGAATAAAAAAACATCAAAAGCAATAATTAGTATAGTGCTTATAGGAATTCTTGCTCCCTCAATTCTCCTCTCACAAGGAGGAGATGAGGGCTTCCGTGCAAGATTAGAAACTATATTGTCAAAATTTACAAATTACCGCTTTGGGGAGATTTCTGTCTATCAAATCAAAGATATGAAAGATATTCGTGCTGCTATTAAAACAAAAGAAGAAGCTGAAATAACTGAGCAGGTTACAAGTGAAGATTGCATAAAAAATGGAGACAAAACAGTTTTGAATTTTGTGGAAAATGGTGTTAGAAGCGGAAGTTCTATTGCCGAGGTCACACGTGATATGCTTCAAAGAGGAATGCCAGTACCACCTGACTTAGATTGTATTTATAATTATTATGCAAGCAAAACAGTTGTCCAAAAGCAATTACGAACTGCTTATGTTATTACAACACGTATGTATCCAGGACAAATTGAACCCAATGTAATTATTGCACTTATTGTATCTGAGAATGATGACCCATTTATTGAAAAAAATATAGGGAATCCAACTCCTACGAATATTTATACATATCCCGAACTTAAAA
>DAOTPH010000010.1:0-19926 GCA_035451765.1 Bacteroidota bacterium
GCTTTAATCCTTACACCGGAACACGGATTTTATGGTAATTATTCAAGTGGATCAAATGTCGATAACTCACAATATAAAGGCATTCCTGTTCTTTCTCTCTATGGAAATTCTAAAATCATTCCCTATTCTTATGCTGAACAATTCGACGTAATAATTGTTGATATTCAAGATATTGGTGTTCGAGCATATACTTTTATTAGCACATTGTATTATGTTATGCAATCTGCTGCTGAATATAAAAAACCTGTAATAATCCTTGACAGACCAAATCCACTTGGTGGAATGATAGTTGATGGGAATGTGCTTGATACAAATTTTCGTTCGTACATTGGCTTACTTCCAATACCATATATTTATGGAATGACAATTGGGGAAATTGCTACGATGATGAATGAAGAAAATTGGCTTTCAGATAGCAAAAATCAAAATTCAAAATGCGATTTAACAGTCATCAAAATGCAAGGATGGGACCGTTGGATGCAATGGGAAGATACAAGATTGCCCTGGTTTCCAACATCGCCTAATATTTCGTCACCCGATGCAATAAGAGGCATTTCAATGCTTGGTTGGATTGGTGAATTGAGCTTGTTTAGCGTTGGAATTGGAACAAATATGCCATTTCAATATTTTGGCTCACCCGATTTTTCACAATCTCTTCTTGAATTTACTTCTGATTTAGAATTTACTGCGACTCGCTTATTTCCAACACAATTTCAACCTACTTATGGAAAATATGCAAGTCAAATCTGCAATGGTTTTTTCTTAATATTTGAAAAAGATAATTCTTTTTCACCATTTACTAATGGAATTGAATTACTTTTGATTGTGCGAAAATTTTATCCAGACTTATTTAAATCAGAAAAAATTGACTATAACAAAATTCAAATGTTCGAAAAAGCAACAGGAACAGACAAAATATTTAATTTATTATTCAATAATGGGAGCGACGAGGAAATCAGGCAAGCTTCAATCGATGGAATTAACAAATTTCTAACAATTAGACAAAAATACTTGTTATATTGATACTTTATTAGAAAATTAATAACCAAAAATATCTTGCAAAAAGAACAGTCAAAATAGCACAAAATAATAAAAAAATTATTAATTCATAAATGCCCAATTTACAATAAATCGGAGGTGCCTTCCGAGCTCGGGATAGAATGGGACATAATAATAATTTGAACCCAATAAATTGCGAAATTCAATGCGGACGAAAGCATTACCCAGTTTCAATCGAGCAAAAAGATTTATGCCATTATTTTGAAGTTTGCTTTTATATGGATTTAAATAATATCCTACATATCCAGGAAAATAGGAAAGTCCTTTAAACGATGATAATAATTCAAAATCTACACCCACTTGCGCTTGACTGCTTCCGATATTCACATTATAATATCCATCAGCTCCTACATAAATTAAAGGAAATAGATTTGCATTTTGATTATTAATTGTTGAATAATTCAATTGCGCAAATCCTTCAAGAATTATGTGCTTAATTGGTTCGATTTTGAAATTTAAATTTAATCCAAAAATATTTTGTGTAGGAGTATTTTCAAACTTTGTTATAAAATATGGTGCTGTTTCACTTGTAGAATCAATTGAGTACGAAAAGATTATAGGATTTTTTGTTTGTCGTGCAAAAATTTGCGTTGTAATTTCAAAAGAATTCCTTTTGCTTTCATATCCTATAATACCGAGTAAATGATTTTCTGATCTTAAATTGCCTTCAATTAATGATGGAATTCTTTTAGAATTAGATAAATCAATAAATAATTTACTACTTGAATCACAAACAAATTCTAATTTGCCACCATAAGAAAAGGCTGATTTGGAAAATTGTTCCGATAAGCGTGTTCCAAATGAAAGTCGCAACTTATTAGTAAAATTATATTTAAGTAATTCAAAAATTGAATAATTAAAGCTGCTTTCTTTATCAAGGATTTTCGATTGTTGAATCTTAGAAAAATATGCATCCAAGCCAACATTAATATCTAAATTACCAAGCTTATTTTCGAAAACTGTCGCATTACCAACATAATAATCAATATAATTTATAGATTGAATACTATCGGATGGTTTTACAAATATATAATTCTTATCACTAATTTTATTATTTGAATAGGAAAAAAACAATTTTGAAGATAAAGCACTTTTATACATTCGAGAAGAGAATATCTTATTAAAATCTAATATTAAATTATTTCTTTCAGCAGATTCATTAAATGAATTTAATACAACAATAGCAGCAATTGGATCATATAAGTTGATAGTATTTAAATAATCAACTCCCCCATTTTCTCCAACAGAATAATTCAAAAAGTTTTCGGAAAGTGATATAGTAGTAAGACTATCAATATTATACCTAATCGATGCTCGAATATTTGATGTTTTTAAATTAGAGTTTGTAAATCGACCAGGAGAGGTTAGTGTTCGTAAGCCAACTGCAAGGTTCCAATTTTTTGCAAAATTTTGAGAAAAAACTGCATCAGCGCCAATAAAATCATCACTCGCTTGCGAATAAACAATTTTTGAATATGGATTTTTTGTATTATAGATACTTTCTTGTAAATTTATAAAAGCTCCACTTGCATTATTTGATAAGATTATAGCATCAGAACCAATAAAAAGCTGAGCATTTTCTACTTGTTCAGGTGGAAATTGAGATAAATTAAAAATGCCATTATCTTGTTCATTTATTGGAGTATTTGAAAATCTAACTGAAAGATTATGAGGATAAGCACCTAAAAAAGCAAAGGAATTATTTTGCCCATAAAAACCAAGTGATAATGGATAAGCAAAATTCTTTGATTTTAAAATATCAAATAAAGTCGTATAACTCGTTTTCTGAATATCATATTTTGAAATATTGTAAAAACTTGAGCTATCAAGCAAAAGCACCCTCCCACTTGCCATTATTGGAGGATAAAATCTGGTTCTATCCTTTACAATATTGGTTGTATCCTGTGCAAACAAATTAGAAATATGCAAAAAAATAGAAAAAAATATTATGATATTTGCATATTTTAATTTTTGCATTTATCTAATTATAAAGGTCCTCAGTAAGTGTTCCATCTAAATTTCCATTCGGTTCATCTTCGCTTGAAGGAATTACTGTAATATCAGCAATCAAATCTCCTTCATCAAGTTTAATAAGCTTCACACCTTGGGTATTTCTACCAATTACACGAATACTTTTTACAGCTTGTCGAATGATAATCCCTTTGGTAGTCATAACAATAATTTCGTCATCTTCTTTGACAGATAATAAAGAAACAACTTTTCCTGTTTTTGAAGTTGTTCTCATTGCAAGCACACCTTTTGCTCCACGAGATGTTTTACGAAAATCACCGACCTTTGTTCTTTTTCCAAAACCGTTTTCGCTTACAACAATTACTTGTTCTTCAGGTGATTTTACAGCAATCATTGAAACAACATAATCATTTTCTTGAAGGTTTATTCCACGAACGCCAGCTGCCGTTCTCCCCATTGCTCTGACTTCAGTTTCAGAGAATCTGCAAGCCTGCCCCTGATGGGTACATATTATTATTTCATCATTTCCATCTGTAATGCGTGTATTGACTAATTTATCTTCATCATTTAAATTCACTGCTATTATGCCCGTAGAGCGAACCTTTTCAAATTCTTTCAGAGGAGTTTTCTTGACAGTACCGAATTTAGTGCACATAAATATATATTTGTCGCTTTCAAATTCCTTTATTGCTAATGTGCTTGTAACTTTCTCATCTTCTTTAAGATTTAAAATATTTGCAATCGCTCGCCCCTTTGCAATTCTCGAACCTTCAGGGAGATCGAATACTCTAACAAGATAAGCTCTGCCTGCATTTGTAAAAAATAATAAATAATTATGATTTGTTGCTTGAAAAACTGTATCTATAAAATCATCTTCATTTGTTGTCAATCCCATTATACCCCTGCCACCTCGGTTCTGTGTCCGATAGCTGGAAAGAGGTGTTCTTTTTATCAATCCTTTATGTGTGATAGAGACTATAACTTGGTCATCTGCAATAATATCTTCAATTGAAATTTCAGATGTATCATAAATAATTTCAGTACGTCGGTCATCTCCAAATTTGTTTTTAATCTCGTCAAGTTCATCAGATATAATTTGCATTTGTAGATCATAACTTGCTAATATTGAACGCAATCTTTCAATCGTTTGCAATAGTTCTCTATATTCATTTTGGATTTTTTCCCGTTCAAGAGCTGTCAACCTTTGCAAACGTAAATCCAAGACGGCTTTTGCTTGAATTTCGGTCATTTTAAATTTACTTTGCAATTGTTCAGATGCAATTTGGGGATTGGGAGAATTCCGAATTGTTGAAATTACTTCATCAAGATGATCCAAAGCAATTAAATATCCCTCTAAAATATGTGCACGTCTTTCAGCTGCATCTAATTCATATTGTGTGCGTCGAACGATTACTTGATTGCGATGCTCAAGAAAATACTGCATCATTTCTTTTAAGTTCAATTCTTTTGGTTGTCCATCCACCAATGAAAGCATAATTGCACCAAATGTAGTCTGCAATTGAGTGTGCTGGAACAATTTATTAATCACAACATCGGGCATTGCATCCCTGCGTAATTCAATTACGATACGCACCATCTCTTCTCTATCCGATTCATCTCTCAAATCTGTAATTTCATCGATTACTTTTGTTTTGACAAGATCGACAATTTTCTCAATTAGGTTTTTCTTTATAACTTGATAAGGTAATTCATTAATAATAATTTGCTGTTTGCCCGATTTTGTTTCGTGAAGTGTATATTTTGCACGAAGCACAATCCGACCTCTACCTGTTCGATATGTATCAAGCACGCCTTGGTACCCATAAATTATACCGCCTGTTGGAAAATCAGGTGCGGGAACAAATTTAACTAGCTCATCAACCGTTGTATCAGGATGTTTAATTAATATTTGTAAAGCATTAATTATCTCTTTTAAATTATGAGGTGGAATATTTGTTGCCATACCTACAGCAATACCATTTGCACCATTAACTAGCAAATTTGGAAATGCACTTGGTAAAACAACGGGTTCATTTAATGAACCATCAAAATTTGGTTGAAAATCAACTGTGTTTTTATCAATATCTTTCAATAAATACATTGTAATAGGCGCCATACGCGTTTCTGTATAACGCATTGCAGCAGCACTATCTCCATCAATAGATCCATAATTCCCCTGTCCATCAACTAATGGATAACGCATTGACCAGGGTTGAGCTAATCTAACCATTGCATCATAAACCGATGCATCGCCGTGGGGATGATATTTACCGAGAACTTCTCCAACAAGACGAGCTGATTTCTTATAAGGTCGATTTGGTAGCAGCCCCATTTCATTCATTGCGTACAAAATACGTCGATGTACAGGTTTCAAACCATCCCTTACATCTGGAATTGCACGAGATACAATTACACTCATTGCATAATCCAGATATGAATTTTGCATCTCGTCTTCTAATATACTCGTTATAATTTTATTATTTTCAAATTCTATCATTTTCTTTTAAATCAATCAATATAAACTACAAAATTAACTATTTTCAAGGAATTATGAGCGTTTTTCATAATGTTGAATAAGGTTTATAGAAATATCAAAGTAAGTATCAGCCTTGTTTTCTATTTAAATTTTAACAAATTCGTCTAAAATTTTATGGAAAGTCTCAATAAGTTTCAAAGTAAATCCCTATCGCAATTAATACTCGAATTTTCTTTACCCGCTACGATAGGAATGATAGTGAATTATTCATATAATATAATAAATAGAATTTTTGTTGGAAATAAAATTGGCGCTGATGCTTTATCAGCTGTTGCTGTTTTGTTCCCAATATTCATTATAATTTATGGTATTTCCTTTATGATTGGTATGGGGGGCCAAACAAATGTATCGCTGCGGCTTGGTGAAAAAAAATATAATGAAGCCGAAAAAATATTAGGAAATACTTTATCTTTAATAATCATTGCATCAATATTAATCTCAATTTGCATTCTCATTTTCCTTGAGCCATTACTTGATTTGACAGGTAGCGTTGGGAATATTCGCCCATATTCACGAGATTTTATGATGGTGGCTGTGTGGGGAATAATGTTTCAAGCTGTCTCGGGTGGAATGAATAATATAATTCGCGCTCAAGGTTTTCCGAATATTGCAATGTGGACTCAAATTATCGGAGCATTATTCAATATTTTGTTAGATTATATTTTCCTTATGGTTCTCAATTGGGGTGTAAAAGGTGCCGCATTAGCTACTAACATTTCCACATTCATCTCAATGTCTTGGGTGCTATATTTCTATTTTTCTAAAAAAAGTATTCTTAAATTTAGATTGAAGAACTTTATTTTAAATAGTAAAACGGTTGGAATTATTTTAGCAATTGGCGCTCCAACACTTGTCACACAAGTATCGGGCAGTGTTGTTACTTTATTACTCAATCATATATTATTGAGATATGGTGGTTCAAATGCTATTGCTACGATGTCGATTATTAATGGTATTGAATCTTTTCTATTTGTTCCAATTATCGGTTTAACAATTGGGTTTCGCTCAATAATTGGCTTCAATTATGGTGCCTTAGAATTCAAACGTGTTCGAGATTCTGTCAAAATTGGTGCTAGTGTTGCTATTGGCATTGGCTTAATCAATGTTGCAATAATTCAAATATTTGCAGGCAATCTTGTGAAAATTTTCGTTCCAAATAATCCTGATGTGATTTTAATGGGTGTCCCTGCATTACGCTTATATACAATGTTTGTTGGTTTCATTGGATGCGAAATAATAACTTCAACATTTTTTCAATCAATTGGCAAACCAACTATCTCTCTCATTTTATCTCTAAATAGACAACTTGTATTATTATTACCACTTGCTTTTATTTTACCATCATTTATTGGTTTAAAAGGAATTTGGCTCTCAGGCGCATTTTCTGATTTGGGTGGTTCTATTGTTGCTTTTTTGCTATTAATCTGGGGTATCAATAAGTTAAAGATTAAGGAAAAGAAACATAATCAAGAAAAGATGACAAAACAACAACTTGGGTTAGAAGCATCAAATTCTTAGTATTAATTTTGCAAATTGATCTTAATTTCAGCATAAGCATCAATAGTTTCATAAATTCTGACTGTAAGAAAATATAAATTTGAAAATTCAGCAAACTTATCTTTTAAAAGATTTGCAAAATGTCTTGAAAGATTTTCAGAAGTTGAATTGAAATCCTGGTCAACTATTTTAAAATTATTATTGATTAAAAAATCTCGAATTTCGTTATCATTACTATTAATCGCAAAGCAATGATCATATTCATTAAGAATTGGTTTTACAATTTCATCAATTTTAAAGAAATCAAGCACAATCCCATTTTTATCAATTTCGCCCTCCAATTCTATAATCATTTTATAAGAATGTCCGTGAATATTTTTGCATAATCCATCATAAAATTGCAAGCGATGGCTCATTTCCCAACGATATTCTTTACCTATTTTAATCATTTTGTATTGGTTTATATTGAACAGTAATTTTTGAATTCATTCCGCCACGTGTTGTCCACTCACTTATGACTTCCATAAATCTTGGATGGCAAACCTCTACTAAATCATTTAGAATTTGATTTGTGACATCTTCATAGAAAATTCCTTGATTACGATACCCTAAGTAATAATATTTAAGCGATTTTAATTCAATACATAATTTGTCGGGAATATATCGTAAAGTAATTTTTCCGAAATCTGGTAAACCTGTCTTCGGGCAAAGAGATGTAAATTCATTATTTATATGAATAATCTCATAATCTCTATATGGATGTGGATTATCGAATGTTTCTATATCAGCCATTTTTCGAATATTTTTATTTTTAACGAAAAAGAAATTTAAAAATTGAAAAAATTATTATCAAAAATATTTAGGGAGTTGGATTACATCCCGACAATTTAAAAATATTATGTAATTTTGCATTATATAAAAATCTGGGTCCGTAGCTCAGGTGGGAGAGCGCTTGAATCGCACTCAAGAGGTCAGGGGTTCGATTCCCCTTGGATCCACAAAAAACCGTGAGATTAAGTTTAGCCCACGGTTTTTTTATGAATTTTTTGGAATAAAGCGTTATTTATTTTCAAATATTCCTTCTAAATTTTGATAAGCTTTATGCATTTCTTCAATTGATTTCGAAATAGCATCTTTATTATTTTCATATTCTTTTATTGATTGCTCAAGCTGCTTCATTGCTTTATCAAGTTCCAACCTCTTATTTTCAAATTCTTTCTTCATAGATTCATACTTTTTTGGTAATTGTGCTTTGTTTAATTCTTCCATTTTCTTAGAAAGCTCTGCCACATCCTTTTGAATTTTATCAATGTCATATTTTGGATAATCATAATGATAAAGCATATAAAGAGACTTATGAAATTCTTCCATTTCTTTCAATATGGGATTAATTAATCTCACAAGTTGCTCATATTGAGAATGAACCTTTTCTGCAGCATCAAGCAATGCCTGATTATCATTTTTTTCAATTGCTGATTTATATTCCTCAATATACTCACCAAGCTTTTTCACAGCATCATTCCATTGGCTTTGTTTATCTTGTAAGATCCCTGTTAACTTTACTTTTTGAAGCTCTAAATATCCTTTTTCTGCATCAGGATATAAAGATTTTAATAAATCATAATCTTTATTAGGCCAGCCACTATGCCAAATTTGATAAATTACTTCATGATATTGACTAAGTTCGGGGATTTGAGGATTTATTTCTGCTTCGTGATTATTTTTTGTCGGTTCAAGTGCAGCAAGATCTTTACATTTTGAATTACATTTGATATTGTCTTTTTCTGAAGCACATTGTGAATATGTTGAATTAAAATTAAGTATTAAAATTAAAGCAACACAAAATGATAATAATGATTTAATTTGCATAATATATTCTCTTTATTTAAAAAATTCTTAGTACTCAAATCTTTCGATTGTAAGTTTTTTCCAAATATAACCTATTTAAGAACTTTTTCATAATTTTGTAAAAAGTTCTTTACTCAAAGGGTCCATAGCTCAGCTGGGAGAGCGCTTGAATGGCATTCAAGAGGTCAGGGGTTCGATTCCCCTTGGATCCACTTACTTATCTGCTTCTCCCATAATTGGATCAATTGAACCTATAATTACAACTGTATCAGCAATCATCGACCCTTTCACCATATAAGGTAAAGTTTGCAAATTACAAGTCGAAGGTGAATGCATCTTCAATTTCCAAGGTTGCCCTGTACCATCAGATACCACTAAGAATCCTAATTCACCTTTAGGTGCTTCTACTGCTGTATATGTCTCGCCAACGGGAGGTGCAGCGCCATAATTAATTAGCATAAAATCGTGTATTAATTCTTCCATTCGTGTGTATATTTCTTTTTTTCTTGGTAATGTTGCTTTTGGTTCATTAGCAATAATCTCACCTTTGGGCATTTTATCTAGTATTTGCATAACCATTTTTTGACTTTCGTACATCTCTTTTATACGCACCATATATCGGCCCCAACTATCGCATCCATCTTCAGTAATAACATTGAAATCGAGTTGATCGTATATCAAATATGGCTCATCTCTTCTTAAATCATGCGGTATTCCCGATCCACGTAAAACAGGACCTGTAGCGCCTAATTCAATTGCTTTCTCTGGCTCAAGAATTCCAATTCCTGCTAATCTGTCGATAAAAATTCGATTTCTATGAATTAGTTTTTCACTTTTCTTTAAATTATTAGGAAATTCTACTGCCCATTTTTTTATCATTTGCAAAGTCTCATCTGATATATCATTTGCAACTCCCCCTATACGTGCATAACTTGTAGTAAAACGAGCACCACATATTTCTTGAAAAATATCGTATAATTTTTCACGTTCAACAAAAGTCCATAGAAATACTGTCATTGCACCGATATCAAGGCAAGTTGAGCCCATTGCCATTAAATGCGATGAAATACGAGTTAGCTCAGATACCAGCACTCTAATCCATTGAGCACGTGGTGGGGCTTCAATTCCAAGTGCATTATCAAAGGCTAATGTTATAGCAACATTATTAGACATTGGTGAGATGTAGTCTAATCTATCCGTATGAGGAATGAATTCATGATAGGTAACATTTTCAGCAAGTTTTTCGTAGCCTCTGTGTAGATAACCTAGTTCTGGTACGACATTTACAACAATTTCTCCATCAATGCGGAGAGTAAGTCGCAGCACTCCATGAGTTGCGGGGTGTTGTGGTCCCATATTTAAAATAAAATCGCTATCAAGTGCATCGCTTTCTATTAAACTCACATCTTGAGAAAGCAATTCCTTGTAAATTAATTGATTACGTACTTTGTTAACTTCTTCTACTTCTGAATATTTTCGTACATTCATAGAATTGTCCTATTGCAATTTTAGGAAAATGTAAAATTAAGAAATTATTTGCTTTTCTTTTGTGTTATTTTTATTGCTTCATTAAATAAATTCTTCGCTGTATTAATTTGTTTGTCATCCTTATAATATATCACATAGGAAGACTCTCTGTTCCATAAGCTTTGAGCAACTGTTGCTTTTAATTCGGTCTCAATAAAATCCTTATCTATAGTGTAAAGACTATCGTTCCACTTGATTTTTTTATCTTCTGCAAATTTCTTAAAATCATTCATCATTTTTGGTGTTGGATTCCAATTATGTAGGAAACTTGTGAAATTATCCCCATATTTTTCTTTTATTTCCTTGCCATTATTCAAATATTGGTCAAAAAATTCATAAAATATACGATTTCGCCTCAAATCTACCGTAAGATTTGTAAGAGTATCAGGTTTAACAATATAATCAGGTATTATCCCACCACCACCAAGCACTACTCTTCCTGACCGTGTATAATAAATTGGAATAGAATCAATATTGATGATTTCGTTCTTTTTGCCTTCCTTAATTTTTTTGGCATTTTCTTCAGAGATTTCTTTTTTAACCATTTCAAGGGCAGTTCCAATATTTGAGCCCTCTTTTAATTCAATTCGACCTACAAGTGCTCTATATCCAGATTTATCTTTATATGGCCTTTGGATTGACCGACCTGATGGTGTATAATATCTTGCAATAGTTAATCTAAATGCTGACCCATCGCTTAATGGATATTGGCGTTGTACTAATCCTTTACCAAAAGATGTGACACCTACAATTAATCCTCTATCTAAATCTTGAATTGCTCCTGAAACTATTTCGCTTGCTGATGCTGAACCTTCATTTATCATAACAATTAATGGAATATTCTCGAGAATTCCACCAGCTGTGGATACATATAATTCATCAAATTCGGGACGTCTTCCTTTCGTATACACTATTGTATCGCCACCTGCTAAAAATTCATCTGCCATTATTACAGCTTGATTTAAATATCCACCGGGATTACCACGAAGATCCAGTATTAATTTTTTCATCCCTTTCTGGTAAAGTTTTTGACTTGCTTGAAGTAATTCATCGTGAGTAGTCGCGGCAAATCTGTTAACTACAATTACCCCAATATCTGTGCTATCTATCATAAATGATGCATCAACAGTATATAATGGAATTTTATCTCGAATTATATCAAAATGAAGTAAATCAGGATTATTTCCTCTCTTTATATCTACAGATACTTTTGTTCCCTTTGCTCCACGAAGTTTTTTCCTCACATCATCATTACTAATTCCAACAGCATTTTCATTATCTATTTTGATAATCTTATCACCAGCTTGAATTCCAACTTTTTCGCTAGGACCTCCTGCTATTGCTGAAATTACAACAATTGTATCATTAATTATATCAAATTGCACTCCAATGCCTTCAAAACTTCCCTGAAAATCTTCATCAACTTGTTTCATTTCTTCTGCTGTTATATATACAGAATGCGGATCAAGTTCATTCAACATACCTTTTATGGCAGCTTCAGATATTTTTTGAGTATCAACTGGATCAACGTAATTTTTTACTACTGTACTTAATACTTCTTGCAATTTCTTGATTTGGTCATAAATATTATCGCTTGAAATTACCGGTTCGATTAACAATCCCAAAATTAAACCCAGGACAACAAGACCTATATTTAAAAAATGTTTCTTTTGCATTTGAATATTATTTATTTTTAAATAAAAAAGAAAGACACATAAATTATAATTATATTGGATTGAAAATGTTAAATTTTCTCTTTTTTCATAGATGCTTATAAGGAAAAGACAATGTCACAGTTGTCCCCACTCCTTCTTGGCTTTCAATTGTAAATTCGCCTTTATGAAGTTCAGTTAATCGCTTTGCAACAATTAAGCCCAAGCCAATACCTTGTTGTTCAAAAATATTCCTTTCAAATTGAACCAGCGCACCAATATTATCCAATTTTTCTTTTGGAATTCCTCTACCATTATCCTTAATACTTATGGTTAAGTGGTCATCAGTAACCGCTGCGGAAATTTCAACAGTGGAACCAGGTTCAGAAAATTTAAATGCATTGTCAATTAGCTCCGAAATAATCTTATGAAAGCTTTCAGATGACATTGCAATTGAAATTTCATATATATCAGCATTTATAACTAAATCCGATAATCTTTGATATCTTGATGCTATAAAGCTAGCTATATCATATAGGATTCCAACTGGCTCAGGTGTTAAAAATGTTGTCAATTTCTCAATTTCTTTATCATTTTCGGAAATATATTGAATTCGAGAATAAATTAAATAATTTTCAGTAATAACAAGAAGTCGATTAGTCGAGTCAATTATATCATTTACTAAGTCTATAATTTCTTCAGGTGTTATTCGATTTGCATTACTTTGCATAAATTTTGCTGAGCCCATTATCTGATTTAGCACGGTTCGAAATTCGTGAGGCAATACTTCAGTTACTGAACGATTAACTTCCTGCAATTTTTCTTCAATAACCTGCGATTGAATTGAAGATTTCTGCAATTGAGCTTCTATTGAGGAAATCAGTTCATCACGCGAATATGGTTTTACCAAAAAATCATCTGCACCAAGTTGCATACCTGTTCTAATATTCTGTCTTTCAGTAAATGCTGTTAAAAAAATAAATGGAATACGAGCAAGCGATGGATTGCTTTTTATAGTTTTTAAAACGGTATATCCATCAACATTTGGCATTGCAATATCACATAATATTAAGTCAGGTTTTTCTTTTACAATTAAATCCAAGCCCTCTTGCCCATCTTTTGCTGTAATTACTTCATATCCCTCAAACTGCAGCAATGCTTTTGTGGATTCCAAAATAAATGGTGCATCATCAATTATTAGAATTTTCTTCATTTAATCCACTCTTGAGTATTTTCAAAAAAATATCAATCAATTATCAAGCCAAATTACAAAATATTTTCAATTGATAATGTAATTATTGCAATATTTTCATCATTTGGTTCTAGCAAATCATAAATAATTTGTCCATTTAATGTATGAATTCTTGACGCTGATGCTGCTAATCTGAACAACACATCATTTTTATCATATTTGATAGCTTCAATTAAATTTTCTTGTTTATCTTTGTATAATTTTATCATCTCGCTTGTTAATGGATTGGGTTTTGAAATAATTTGCAATTGCAATGAATTTTCTTGATTTCCTATTTCAAATTGAACAGAAATTTCATTATTATTTAAATTTTCACTAAAAGCAGTAAATATATCAAATAATGATTCTTTTAAGTAGTTCAAATTTGTTGTTATATTTATCGAATTGGCTTCATCAGGAACATTTATTTTTATAATTGGTATGTCATTTGTTCCATTTGATAATTCTGTTGATATTTCGTTCAGCAATTTGCCAATATTTATCGTAGAATATTCAAGTGATATAACATTTGGATTGGTATTTGTTTCAGTTGTTTCCATAATATCGGAGAGGTATGTATAAATTTCCTCACTACTTTCAAGTGCTTGTTTTACATAAGAACTCATTTCAATTTCATTATCATAAAGATTTTGGTCGAGCAGCTGTAAATAACCCAAAACACTTGTAAGTGAATTTCGTAGCTGATGATTTGTTTTTATAGTGTATAATGTTTTTGCCTGCGCAGATTCCTCGATAAAAAATGAAGCTAATCTAATTTGTTGCGAACGTAATCGTGCCTGTTCTTCTTCTTGTTTTTCAAGTGTAATATCGCTACCAATTGCATAAATAAGTTTATCAGTTAATGAAACAACAAGATTCCATCGCATCCAAATTGAAGTCCCATCAAATTTCTTCATTTGCAAATCTATTTTAATTGGTTCTTCATCAGTTTTGACATTCGAAATTAAATTTTTTAAATTTTCTTTATCTTTTTCATTAATTATTAAATCAAAAAAATTCATCTTTAAGAATTCGTCTTCACTATAGCCAAAAATATAAAAACAGGCATTGTTTATAGTTTTCCAATTTCCTTTAAAATCCATCGAAGCAATTAAATCTCGTGTAGTCTCCATAATTCTACGCTGTGATCTTGTCATTCGTTCAGCTAAATCTACTGCTCTTGCACGACTTGTGATTATCGCAAGTATAAACCCGAATAGTGCCAACGACAGCAATAAAGATACTAATAAAACAACATAGGGAAGGCTAGTTTGCATTGAACTCTGAAAAGAAGGTGATGTAAAAAATTCAAGAGAAATTTCCCGATTTGCAATTTTAAATGGTATTACACTTGTTAATATAGGTTTATAATCTTTTGTTAATAAATTTGAGTTATGTGATTCATATATCACTACTTTTTGATTATTTTCATTATAATCATAGAACTTAAAAATAATATTAGAATCTGTAGGGTAGTTCGTTTGTTCCCCAAATTTTGTCCCAGCTAGTGCCTCCTTGAAGAAATTTTTACTGTCTATTTCTAAACCAAGGCAGGCAACAAAATTCTTAATTTTTCCTTCAATAGTGCTAATATCAGAATTCTTTGCATATACTGGTGAAAAAACAAATATTGTTTGAGCATTATTCCTTAATTCAAAATTAAAAACAGGGGTTGAAATCATTCGATTTTCTTCTCTTGCTTGTTCATAAGCAGTTTTAAGAATGAAATTTGTCGCTATGTCATAACCAAGTAGATTATTTTTATAATTATCAAATGGCACTACCATCTGAACTGGATAATAATATGATCTTTCCCCTTCAGGATGTATTTTATAATAATAATAACCTATTGAATATGTGTTAAAAATAAAATCTTTTTTCAGCGCAGATTCTACATAAGGTATATATGCAAGTGATTTAATTGAAATATGGGAATTAACAGGTACAGTAGCATATATTTCAAAATAATCCCTCACCACAGTTGGAAGCATATCATAGAGCCCTCTCATTGATTGCAAAATTTCTAAATCATTTTGCAACAAATTTTGTAATCGAATTTCAACAGATTTTGTTGCTTTTTCAAATTGATTCCGGTTTTCCTCTGCAACATTTTTCTTCGTTGTTTCGTAAATAAAATAACTTAACACAAGCAACAAAATTAGAATTAAATAAGCCGGGTAAGTTCTTGAGAGACTATAAACAGGCTTTCTTTTTCTCGAATTATTTTGTGAATTCTTTATAAGATTACTTTTTTTATCTTTCATATTTTTTCATTATTTAAAAAATTGCTCTAAATCAGCTACAAATGTCGCTGTATTAATAGGTTTTGCCAAAAAGCCATCAAATCCCATAGAAAGGAATTTCTCTTTATCATAATTTGATGAGAATCCCGTAATAGCTATTACTTTAGTATTTTGAAGGTGTGAAAACTGTCTAATATTGCTTAACACCTCGGATCCATTCATATCAGGTAATAAAATATCAAGAATAATTAAATCTACATAATTATCCTTTAACCATTGAAGCGCATCGTTTGCATTTCCAAAATCTACGATATTGTATCCACTTCTTTTGATAAGCATTGAAAATAATTTCCGATTTACTGAATTATCTTCGATTACGCAAAACGTTTTATTTTTTTCCATAATTTAATTTATCTTAAAATTATAATTTCAACTCTTCTATTAATTGCTCTATTTCTCTCAGAATTATTTGGTACTAGTGGTCGCACAGATCCATAACCTGCTGTAATAATTCTATTACGTGGTACATTTTTGCTCAACAAATATTGCATCACAATAACTGACCTTCTTATTGATCTATCAAGATTCTGAGTTGTAGTTCCCCTATCATCAGAATGTCCCTCGATAATTACTCTATATTGAGGATTAGTCATAAGAAATTCAGCGACGGCATCTAAATATTCAACCAAATCTTGTGTCAAATCCGTTGAATTTGAAGTGGGGTATGAAAATCTCACTGTATCGCCAGGATGAATAATTATTGATGATTTTTGTGGGGTTGTTTTTTCTTCTTGTGGTTGAGGTTGAGTTTCCACTGTTGGTTTCTCAGTACTTTCAGCATACGTCGGTGCAACAAGTGCAAAATCTAAATTTTCAGTAGGTATAGGTTCTATCTTTATTAATTCTGCAAAGGAAGTTCCCTTCTCATTTATTACCGAAGCCAAATATACGGGTGGTTCGATGTAATTTGGATTAAATTTGTGAGTATCAAGAGTAATCTTGTCAGGCCCAAATTTTATAATGACACCTAATTGAAAACTAACACCATTATAGCTCGATCCTAAATCAGATAAGTAATTTGTACCTGAGTGAATTGCAAAATATGGTGATAAGTTAAGCCTTGACGATTGAAAAATACTTGAGTTAAACATCTCATATCCAATACCTGCTTGGAAACCCAGTCGAAAATTTTGAGAACTATATTTAAAATTATATTTTACATCTATATATTCAGAATTATTAAATTGTTTGATTAGCTCACCCTTAGAAGAAAATGGAATATCAAAATCAAATCCTCCAAAACAATACAATCCATCTATATTTTCTATATCATATCTAATGTATGGTGAAAAAGATATATAATTTAATGTAGTTGAATTAACAAATTTTGTATTCAAGGAATCATTACTGGGAACCTCATTTGTCGTACTAAATTTTCTATTAATTAATGCAAGAAATAATCCCGCTCCCCATTTATTTTCGTTCTTTTTCCATTCTCCCATAAGTCCGATTTGATAGCCCCAGCCTGTTCCCCTAGAGAATGTAATTTTATTTATTTGATAATCAGGAATAATTTGATAATTTTCATAATTATTCAATTTACCGAAATAAAAATTAAACGGGACACTACCATATGCACCAATCCACCAATCCCCCAAATTCCTATGTATAAATATTGTATCTTTATTATTATCAACTAATACATCAACAATTTCAAATTTCAAAGGTTGGGAATATCCCTTGAAAGAAAAAATTATAATTAAAAATATAAAAGATAAAAATAGTCTTTTTAATTTCATTAACCACAAAATAATACTTTAAAATTTTACATATTTTAGATATTTAACCTGAGAAACATTTTGAGCTTTGATTATATATACACCCGAGCTATAAGATTTTAAATCTATATTAAAAGAATAAAATCCGTGTTTTAGATTTTGATTTATTTGTTTTATCATCTTTCCATCAAGAGAATATATTTCAACAGAAAAATCACCATCTTCAATCAAATTAGCATCCAGATGCAAATCCCCGTCATTATCGCCACTTTGTACAATATTAAATTCTGCATTTATAACAGAAATCTTTGGTGGAGGTACAAGAGGACAAGTATACAGCACCATCACATCTTTCCACTGCATTACATAGCTAAAATTATTTGGTTCAGCTGGTTTAAAATGGTTCACTTGAATCTCACTTGTATTTTGGTCTGTCAAGATAGCAATTCCTTTATATAATTTAAATGTATCAGTCACAAAATTATAAGTTGTTTTATCATTAATAGCATCATTCGGGAAAAATTGTCCATTATCTATTGCAAAAAGATGATTTGGTATAAATATATCATAAGTGAAATGCCATAAAGGAAATTTTGAAAGAGTATCTTGATATTTTGTATTGAATAAAATAGCAATACCACAAGAATCACCAGGATAATAAGGATTTTTATTTGTCGTTATTTGAACATTGATAATTTGCCTTACTCTTACATCAATAATTTGAGAAATTGTATCATAACCAAAATTTCTCCATATTCTAAATGCATTTGCTCTTCCAGATGTAGCAAGTGTATCACCAGTACTTGTAAAATCAAGGTTGAGTATTCCATAAGGTTCTTGAATTGTCACAGGCAAATTTGTAAAATCCTCAAGATCCCATTCCTGCAATGTTCCATCCAAGGCTCCAGCTGCAACATAATTTGATTTAAATCTTTTAATATCTCTAATTGTTCCTTGGAAAGGTGGCATTAATTGATTTGTAGTTTGAGTATTTAATTCGTATAAATTCAATGTATTCATCTCTCCGGGATATGCAAGATATTGGTCATTATTACAAAATTCCGAGCAAAATAAAGGAGATCGTGATAAATTTAGTACAACATCTTGCTGAAAATAATCTGCATTAGTAATAATCACTTTCCCACTATACGTAGATACAGCAATTCGATTTCCTGATTGTGAATATCTAACCGAATATGAATTTTTATATGTGTTATTACTATATAATCTCAAAAAGATAGGAAATGGCAATAAGAATGTTTGCTGAAAAACTGCTAAATTATTATCATCAGTTATAACAGCAAACTTATTATCTTTTGGATGAACATCCATTTTACGAATGAAATTTCCAATTGTATAAAAAATGGACACAGTATTATTCGTTCTATCCCATAAATACGTATTATTTCCTGAAGAAAAAATAACCTGCGTACTTGAATGGAAAAATCTTGCATCATAGGTATATTCATTATTTTCAATATATAGCTGATCAACAAGTGTTCTCTTTGGTATTTCCCATATTTTAATCCAACCATCGGTTCCGAGTGTTAGTAGCAACTTGCCATCGGGTGAAAAATTAGTAGCTCTTATCTCCCCTCTGTGAGCTTCACGGTTTTCCCAAATCAATTCAAGGGGGGTTATCCTTTCGCTTACAGCTTTTATCTGCATCAAAGGCGATATTGTAAATGGTATTGTAAAATTAACTATATTATTCATAGGTTGTTCATTTATTCTAATCCAGGTCTTTCCCGTATCCATTGAGTAATATAGCTTGATTTTTCTCATTGAATACTGTTCCATTTGAATAGTTAATTGACTATCAACATAATGAATATTCTCTAAATTAGGAATGTAGATAAGTTGCTGTGAATATATAGAATTATATGAACAACATAATAAAAGCATAATATTAAATAAATATAGCAAATATTTGAAATTCACTCGGTTAATTAATATTTGTATTTTCATTTTTTCCTCATTATCTCATTAAGATAACTTTTACAATTGAACGAGAAATCTCGACATTGGGATCTTCAATTGGATATGCAATAAATATGATTTCATAAACACCAACTGATACATACGGTGGTGGTTCGAATACTGTCTCATGCACTCCTCTTGTTTGTCTTGTATTATCGAGCAATTTCCCCGTTTCTTTATCATTTAATTTACGCACTATCCTTCCCGTGGGATCGGTAACATAAACTGTTAAGTAGACATCATCATCTAATTTATATTTTATAGTTGTTTTATCTTTAAATGGATTTGGTGATGGGTTAGCTTCTACAATTACTGCATTTGGAATTGGGACACAAGCTTGTGCAAGCAATGAATCCGGCGTAATATTCCCATATTCATCAATAAAATTCGCATATAATCTGTAGCAATATTCCACATCTCGATATTGTATTGTGTCGAGAAATTCCCCATAATAATTTCCTAAAGGTGAATTGCCTTTGCCTATCATTGCTGAATTAAAATGCACACCTGGCTTCCAACTCAATATTGTATCATAACTTAATTTATCAGGATTATAAATTCTACTTGCTCGTAATGCTCTTGCTACAATATATCCCGCAACATT
>DAOTPH010000011.1:0-19841 GCA_035451765.1 Bacteroidota bacterium
ATGGGTGGAAGATGGATTCCTCACTTCGTTCGGAATGACAGAATGAGTATTCGTTCGGAATGACAGAATGTGTATTCGTTCGGAATGACAGAATGGGTATTCGTTCGGAATGAGAGAATGTGTATTAGTTCGGAATGATAGAATGGGTATTCATTCGGAATGACAGAATGAGTATTCGTTCGGAATGAGAGAATGTGTATTCGTGTCGGAATGACAGAAAGTGTAGAAGAATTTGAATTTAAAGTTATTGAAGGCTCAGATATGTTAAAATAATATAAGGGTTAAATTTTAACCTTTATATTATTTTAAAATATTTAGTAAAATATAAAGGAGAAAATTATGGGTAAGATAATAGGAATTGATTTAGGAACAACAAACTCAGTAGTTGCCGTAATGGAAGGCTCATCCCCCGTTGTAATCGCAAATTCGGAAGGCAGCCGTACAACTCCATCTGTTGTGGCATTTACAAAAACAGGTGAAAGAATTGTGGGGCAGGCTGCGAAACGTCAGGCAATTACAAATCCTACAAAGACAATTTATTCAATCAAGCGTTTTATGGGAAGACGCTATGACGAAGTACGTGAAGAAATGACAATGGTGCCATATAAAGTCGAGCCAAGCGATGACGGTAACTCTGTGCGTATTGTTATAGATGACAAAAAATATTCTCCACCCGAAATATCTTCAATGATATTGCAGAAGCTGAAACAAACAGCTGAGGATTATTTAGGCCAAAAAATAACAGATGCTGTTATTACTGTGCCTGCATATTTCAATGATTCTCAAAGGAAAGCCACAAAAGATGCAGGCGAAATCGCAGGACTTAATGTTAAAAGAATTATAAATGAACCAACTGCTGCCGCGCTTGCTTACGGTTTGGATAAAAAAAGCAAAAATATGACTGTTGCTGTATTTGACTTGGGTGGCGGAACATTTGATATATCAATTTTGGAAATTGGCGATGGCGTATTCGAAGTTAAATCTACAAATGGCGATACCCATCTTGGTGGTGATAATTTCGATCAAAGAGTTATAGATTATATTGCAGATGAATTTAAAAAGCAAGAGGGAATTGATTTAAGACGTGATCCAATGGCATTACAACGTTTGCGAGAAGCCGCTGAAAAAGCTAAAATTGAACTTTCACAGCAATTGCAAACCGATATTAATTTACCATTTATAACTGCAACTGACGAGGGTCCAAAGCATTTGAATATGACTATTACTCGAGCAAAATTTGAATCCTTATGTATGGATTTATTTGAAAGAACTCTTGGACCGTGTGAGCAAGCTTTAAAAGATGCAAAACTAACACCATCACAAATTGATGAGGTAATACTTGTTGGTGGCTCTACGCGAATTCCAAAAGTACAAGAACTTGTTCGTAATTTCTTTGGTAAAGAACCATCAAAAAATGTTAATCCTGATGAAGTAGTAGCAATCGGCGCTGCAATTCAAGGTGGTGTTTTATCAGGGGATGTATCGGATGTGCTTCTGCTCGATGTTACACCTTTAACACTTGGTATTGAAACATTGGGTGGTGTGATGACGCCAATGATTCCTGCAAATACTACTATTCCAACAAAGAAAAGCGAAATTTTCTCTACCGCAGCAGATAACCAGACTTCTGTAGAAATTCATGTATTGCAAGGCGAGCGACCACTTGCTAAAGATAATCGTTCACTTGGACGTTTCCATCTGGATGGCATTCCACCTGCACCACGAGGTGTGCCACAAATTGAGGTAACATTTGATATTGATGCAAATGGAATTCTATCGGTTTCTGCAAAAGATAAGGCAACAGGCAAAGAGCAGAATATTAGAATAGAATCCTCAAGTGGATTATCTAAGGAAGAAATTGAACGTATGAAAGCTGAAGCTCAACGGAATGCTGAGGAAGATAGAAAATATAGAGAGCAAATTGATTTGCGCAATCAGGCAGATTCGCTTGTTTATTCAACAGAAAAGCAATTATCTGACTTAGGCGATAAAATTCCACCTACGTATAAGAAGAAAATTGAGGATGCAAAAGATAGATTGGCAAAAGCTTTAAAAGAGAATGAATCAGATATACGTCCCGCAATGGATGAATTGAACCGAGCATGGAGCGAGGCATCTACTCAAATGTATAGTCAAACTTCATCTCAGGAAGGGCAAACATCCTCCGAGTCTGGTAATGGGGGAAAGCAAGGTCCAAAAGCGGATAATGTAGAGGAAGCAGATTATACAGTCGTGGATGATGACGATAAATAATAGAAGAACAAATAAATAAAAAGGGCGTCTCTATGACGCCCTTTTTTATAATATAATCAATTATATCTTATATCTTTACAATTTCTTGCTGTATTGGTCCAAAAACATGCACTCCCCCATTTTTATCTATGAAAACATCGATTTCAGTGCGGAAACCAAGCTTTTCATCAGGTAAATATATACCAGGTTCAATAGAAAAACAAGAACCTTTGATTATAAAGCGGTCATCACAAGTTTCAAGATTATCGATATGTGTGCCATTGCCGTGGACCTCCTCGCCAATGTTATGACCCGTTCGATGGATGAATGCATCCCCATATCCTCTATCAGCAATGTATTTTCTAGTGTAATCATCTAGATCGCATCCGCGAAGAGGCTCATTTTTTGCAAATTTCTCTTTAACAAGTGAAAGTGCAGCATCACGAGCTCCCGTAGCTATATGGAAAATATTATTAATTTTTTCAGGAATATTGTTGCCAATATATCCCATCCAAGTAATATCGTAATAAATCGAGCGGGGTTGCTGCAATTTTGCCCATAAATCGAGCAAAACTAAATCGCCTTCTTTCATTATTGATGAGCCTTCTTTTTGAGGTTCAAAATGAGGATCGGCTGCATGTTCATTTACAGCCACGATGGGTGGGTCATCATATTCCAATCCATTGTTATGAATAATATCAACCATATATTGTTGGATTTCATATTCAGTGGGATTGATACCTTTATCCAATCTGCGGCGAATTTCTTTAAACGCTTCGTCTTTAACCATTTGCATTACCTCGCCCGCTTTGATATGGGTTTGCATACCTTCTTCATCGATATATGATTCGAATTCGCTTACAAGATTTGCACTTGTGACAACTTCTACTCCAAAGCTGCGAATAAGCTCGAGTGTTCCTCCATCTACAATTGAAACATAAGGTATATTATTATTCGGGGAATATTGCATTGCGATGCGTTTTGAATTGCTAAGCATCTTTTTGAGCTGAGAGTGCTGCTCCTGCCAAGGTAAATAGACTAATTTCTCCCCTGGTAATCCATCTAATTGTCCCTGCTCAATTTTATGAACAAGCTTTATGGGAGTTCCATTAGCAGGAATAAAATAATACCAACGGCGCGTAGCCATTTTGCTTCTGTCACGACCGAGAATACGCGCAGCTATAGCATCGCGATTATGATGATCATAAAATAACCAACCATCGAGATTGCCTTGCCTTAATGCTGATTGAATTCGTTCTAATTCCATAATAAATCTACTTATTTAATTTTTTTGATATTCATTTCGATTTTATCTATTGGATTATCTTGCTTATCTCGGGGCGCATTAACAATTTTATCAACAACATCCATACCCGAAACAACCTCACCAAAGATTGAATATTGTCCGTCAAGATGCGGAGCATCTGCGACACAAATAAAAAATTGCGATGTTGCAGAATTTGGGTCATTTGTTCTTGCCGCAGAAATAGTACCACGTTTATGATGAAGGCTGCTAAATTCAGCCGGTACTTTAGTTTGAGATGGGTCGCTTAGACCCCATTTGTCTCTATCATCAGTTTTTGAATAAGGACTACCCCCTTGAATCATAAATCCAGGAATTACTCTATGGAATGCTGATCCATTATAAAATCCAATAGACACAAGACTATCGAAATTATGGACGTGTTTGGGAGCAACATCGGGAAATAGTTCTATTACAATTTTTCCAAGCTCTTTTCCTTTCTGGGTGACTGTAATTTCATACTGAGGACGCTGTGTTGATGTTTGATTGTCTTTCTTTGGTTTCTTTTCTTCCATACCTGAACAACTTAAAAATGTTAAACAAAATATTGCAATAGAAACAAAGCTGAGAGACATAATATGTCTTTTCATATTTATTACCTTAAATTAATCAATTTCCCAATAATCATCACCACGAAGGAGTTTATCAACATTGCCTTCGCCTTTTTTGGCAATTACATCATTTATCTGTTGATGCAAACCTTCTTCGAACGTCGGACGCTCAATATCGAGAAATACACCAAAAGGACGGGGTAAATCATCTTCAAAAGACATAGACCCAATTGAATATGCAAGAAGAGGATCCTTTTCATTATATTTCATAAGAGTATCTTCATTCTGCGGTATATCGACTGATTTAGGAGTGAGGCCGTCCAATATTACTGCCTTATCTTTATTTTTCCCATAAATCAAAGGCTTATTTGATTCAAGAAATACAGTCGTGTCGTCTTTTGTTTGCTTACTAGTAAACATTTCAAATATGCCATCGGTATAAACAACACAATTTGTATATACTTCAACAAATGCAATACCTTTATGTTGTGCTGCTCTCTGTAAAGTATAGGCTAAATGTTTTGGATCGCGGTCCATTGTTCGAGCTACAAAGGTTGCACCACTTCCTAGAGCTAATTGAACAGGGTTAAAAGGCCGCTCAATTACCCCAAATGGGGATGATTTTGTCTTCAAACCAATTGGAGAGGTTGGGGATGCTTGCCCTTTTGTGAGGCTATATATTTCATTATTGAATAAAAGCACTTTAATATCCATATTCCGCCGAATAGCGTGTATAAAATGATTGCCACCAATTGCCATTCCATCGCCATCACCTGTTGCAACCCAAACCGATAGTTCAGGATTTGCAATTTTTATTCCTGATGCTACTGCTAAGGCTCTGCCATGTAATGAGTGGAAACCATAAACATCAATATAATATGGAAAACGACTTGAGCACCCAATACCTGATACAAAGACATAATTTTCTTTTGGAATTCCAAGAGTTGGAAAAAGTCGTTGTATGTGTGATAGAATTGAATAACTTCCGCATCCTGAGCACCAACGGACATCAATGGGAGCTTTAAAATCTTTGGGTGTTAATTGATCTATAGGAATACTTTTTGGTAAATTTCCAAAATCTTTCTGGAGTGTAGTCATTTCTTATTACTCCTTATTATTTTTATTATTTAATAACTTTAAAATTTCATTTTCTACTTCAATGGCTGTCATAGGTTTTCCTTGAACTTTATGGTAGCCAAGGACTGGTTTCATAAAGTGTGCTTGCAGCAAGAATTGTAGTTGTCCTAAGTTCATTTCAGGGACAAAGATTCTATCAAATTTTGAAATAATCTCCCCAAGATTTGCAGGTAATGGATTAAGATATCTCAAATGGACGAACGATAATTTATGTCCAAGATTACGTAATCGATTAAATGCCACTTTAATTGCGCCATAAGTGCTTCCCCATCCTATAACCAGCAAATCGCCTTCTGGCTCCCCTTCAACTTCTAAAAGAGGCAAATCTTGTACAATATTCTGAACTTTTTTAGCTCGGATTTCTACCATTTTTTGGTGATTCATTGGATCTTGGCTGACAACACCCGTAATATCTTCTTTTTCCAAGCCGCCAATTTGATTTTCAAATCCAGGCATACCAGGAATTGCCCAATAGCGTGCAAGGGTTTTAGGGTCACGAATATAAGGTTTATAACTTTTGGGATCTTCAACAAATTCGGGTACTTTGGTAGCGAAATTAGGTTCGAACTTTGGCAAATCTTCTATTTTCGGAACACGCCAGGGCTCAGTACCTTGTGCTAAATATCCATCAGTTAGTACAATGATAGGTGTCATATACTTTAATGCAATTTGAGCTGCTTCATAAGTTATATAAAAGCAATCAGCGGGGCTACTTGCAGCAAACACGGGAATTGGGGATTCACCATGACGACCGAATATTGCCATAAGCAAATCGCCTTGCTCTGGTTTTGTTGGCTCGCCAGTGCTAGGACCAGCACGTTGAACATCTACAATAATTAATGGTAATTCCATCATTACAGCCAATCCCATACCTTCTACTTTTAATGCAAAGCCAGGTCCGCTTGTCGAGGTTGCTGCCAAATTGCCTGCATAAGATGCACCGATTGCACTTGTGATACCACCAATTTCATCTTCTGCTTGGAGTACCCGTACATTATATTGTCTATAACCTGATAAATAATGCAAAATTTCTGTGGCAGGTGTAATAGGGTATGAACCAAGGTAAAGAGGCAATCCGCAATTTTTTGATGCTGCGACTAATCCAAGAGCCACAGCTTCGTTTCCCGTAATATTTCTATAAATCCCAGGTGCCATATCAGCGCGTGGTACTTTAAAGTATCGCTTAAATTGTTCGCTTTCTAATGCATAACGATAACCTCGATGCAATGCTCGAAGATTTGATTCAAGGGAGATTGAATTTTTGGCAAATTTCTTTTTAATCCAGTTAATTGTAAATTCCATTGGACGGTCAAATAGCCAAAATGCTACCCCTAATGCAAAAAAGTTCTTTGTGCGGTCGATATGATTAATTGTCATTTTTAAATCCGCAAGTTCTTCCTTCATAATTGAAGGAATATCAATAGAATATAATTCGTATCCATTAAGAGAACCATCTTCTAATGGATTTTTGTCATAACCAGCTAGTTTTAAATTCTTCTCGCTGAAACCGGCCGCATTTGCAACGATAATTCCCCCGGGGCGAAGATTTACTAAATTTACTTTTAAAGAAGCCGCATTCATAGCAAATAACACATCGATTTTATCGCCTATTGTATTTACTTTTTTGGAACCGATATGTACTTGATAAGCGCTTACTCCATATAAAGTGCCTTCGGGTGCACGAATTTCTGAGGGATAATCAGGAAATGTATTTACATCATTTCCTGAGGCGCCCGCATTACTTGCAAATATATTGCCAATTAGTTGCATCCCATCCCCTGAATCGCCTGCAAATCGGACTGTCACATCATCAACAATTTCAAAACGCTTTTCCATTTTAATATAAATTGTGTGTAAGAAAATTAATTGAAAACTACAAAATTAACATTATTTTATTAAATATTAAAAATAAGCGGGAAATCATTCCTGACAAGCATTACGAGACATCAATATTTTTGAAAAATAAATATTAAATAAAATATTATTAAAAATAATTAATTTCCTAAATAATCATAGCATTTATATACGTAAAATTTTCTAGCGGGTCGTCCCCAATCATCATTTATTATTATGGGTTGCATTTCTACTATTCTTCCAAAATAATTATTTAATATTGTTGGAATCTCACCTTTTGGATTTAAATTTTTAAAATTGGGGTCAGAATCAAGAAATATAGCGTCTTTTCCTTTTAAACTATTGAGATTTGTATCTACATAAGCGAAATTATATCCCTTTTGTCCGATTATATTTCCCGCATATATTTTATTATTCATTAAAAATCGTAGAACAGCCGTTGTTTTGTAATTATCATTTGAAAAAATAAAGTCTTGAGGATTCTCTGCTTTTATTTTTTGAACTTCTTGAGCAAGATTTTGCCAGCCAAAAAATGTATCATCGCTTTTTATTTGTATTGGATAAAATATTAATTCAAAGAATATTATTATATGTAATGCAAGAGATAAGTCGACATTATATTTCACTAATTTATAACTAAATTTGTCCAAAAATAAAATTATCATTAATAAATATACAGGCAATAACCAATTGATTTTTATCCAATAGAAAAATGAGATGATTGTAAATACAAAAAACATTGGGAAAATAAATGCAAAAAGGAACATTTGCTCATCAGGGATTTTGAAGATATTCCTTACTGATTTAATCATTTGCCAAACTGAAACAAAATATAACGGTGGCAAAAGCATAATAGATTGACTTAAAAAGAATCCAAGAAATAATATAGGGTTGAAATTGCTTAGGGCGTTTGCTCTATCCGCTGATTGATAAAGGAACGATACCCAATGATGATTAGCATTCCAAATATAAACAGGCAAAATGAAAATATGAGCAATAATTAAGGCAATCCACGGATATGGTTTGGCAAGCAAATATCTATATTTTTTGGAAAATAATAGAAATAATATCAAGCCTGCTTGCAAAAATATGGCTGTATATTTGCTATCAAAAGCTAGCCCCATCGCAATACCACCGTATATCCAATATTGAACTTTTTCTTCAAATATTGCTTTATATAAAAATAAAACAGATAAGCACCAGAAAAGCACAAGCGGAATATCGGGCGTTGTAATTAGAGTGATAACCGTAAGCAAAATGCTTGATATAGCAATCAATAAAGATTTATTAATATCCTTCTTATAGGTTCTTGCTAATTGATAAAATACAAAGATAGTTGCAATTGAAACGCAAAAATCAGCAATTTTTATTGCAAACAAATTTCTTCCAAAGATAAGGCGGAATAAAAATAATATCCAAGAAATCATTGGAGGATGGTCGAAATACGAAAGCGAGAGCGAATCTGTATAGAGAAAATAATATGCATCTTGTGGAAGCAAGAATGGATCGACTACAAAATAGAAGCGAATTAATACAAATATTATAAATATGTTAATAGGGTTAGCTAAAATATCGGAAAAGCCATACTTGGATTGATTCATTTTTTATCCTCGAAAGTATATTGCCATATTTGTTTGCCATCGGTATTAATAATGAATACATTTTTACCAAGCCAGACAAGAGCAAAACCATCACGGAAGTCGATAGCAAAGTCATATTGTGGTTTAATAGCAAATTCACCTTTTAGGTTTATATATCCCCATTTGTCACCAATTTGCACACGAGCCAGTCCATTATTGAAACTGCTTACTCCATTGCATTTTTCAAATTTGAAAGCTATATTGCCCAATGTATCAATAAAAGCATAATTAAATTCATCAAGTTTTACCGCAGCATAACCTTGGCTAAAATCTTCTGCAACTTTGAAGGAATTTTTAAATATATTTATTTCTTTGTCATTTATAAATGAATAATTTTTCCCATCATAAACTCGAAAAAAGCCGTTTGATTTGCTCCAAATTCTTAAATATTTTGGTGGAATAATCAAATTACAGGATTTATCAATCACACCCCATAATGAATCAATCTTTACAGCAGCAGTGCCATTATGAAATGGGCTAACATCATCGAACCAAGTATTGAAAACAACATTTCCCACAGTATCAATAAAGGTGTATTTATTATCTTTCATAACAATAGCAAGACATTCAGAGAAATCGCTCATATAAGAATAATTGCCATCCTTAACATTAATATTGTTACCACGAATATCGACAAAAGTCTGGATTTCAGTTTTGAATCTTTCAGGTATTGTGTTATTTTGATATAAAGTAATTTTTGAGCGGTTGCAATGAAAAGGACCAAATTCAATATCCCCTTTTGGAATTAAGATATTTCCAAGAGTATCAATAACTCCAAAGTCATATCCGAATTTAACAAATAATATTTTCCAACTTTGCCGAAACACAGCTTTTCCTTCCGAAAAGAAGGCATTTTCAGGGAAATCATAAAAAGGGTAATATTTTCCGTCATAAGAATAATAAGATTTTTGAAAACTTGTTTCATATTTTGGTTTTATTACAATTTCGCCACTATGATTTATATACCCAACAAGGTTCTTTTTTACTATTGGATAAAGATTTTCGGAATGTACATTATTAACTATAAATAAAAACGAAATAATTATTATAGTGATGAAAGTAGAATATTTATGAAATGTTATCTTTTGCATAATATAGTTATAATAATTAAAAAATTTTACAAAAATAAATAAAAAACAAATTATTATTGTAAATATGCTATTATTAGAAATAACTTTATTATAATTTCGTATTTTAGAATATAAAAAGATTGCAAAAAATTGAAATATAAAAAATATATAGTAATCGTTTCTATGCTTTGCATAGCAAGTTTATTGGGATGCAAGCGATGGGATAATTTTACGACATATTTTAATACATTTTATAACCAGGAACGTTTATTAAAAGAGTCGGAAAATGAATTTGCATATCAAAGAGAAAATGAAGCGAATATCCCACGGGTAATTGTTCCTGATTCATCTATTATTGCTGCAAGTGCCACATCATCACCCCCACCTTTTATGCTTGAATTTATTGTAACTCAAAAGCAACGTCAAGCAGTGCAGAAACAAGTTGATTCAATAATTATCAAAGGTTCAAAAATCCTTGCTCGCCATCCAAAAAGCGATTATGTGGATAAGACACTCTATTTAATGGCAAAAGCGTATTTTTATAAGAATGAATGGCTTCCATCACAAATCAAATGCAGTGAGTTGATAGATAAATTTCCCGATAGCGAATTCGGTCCTGATGCTTTAATTTTATATGCAAAGTCATTGCTAATTGAAAAGAAATTTGAGCAAGCCGAAATTATGCTTTCCCGAACAATTGACCTTGCATGGACGAAAAAGCGTTATGATGTTTTGACTCAAGCATTTCGATTACTTGCTGAAATGAAATTATATAATAATCAGTTAGAAGAAGCTATAAAGCCTTATAAGCAAGCAATTGCCCAATCTGATGATAATAAGCAAAAAGCCCGATGGCAATTGGATTTAGCATTGTTATTATATAAAGTCCAGAAATTTGAGCGTGCAAGTAAAGAATTTGATAATGTATTCAATTATAGCCCTGATTATATAACTTATTATGAAGCAAAGCTATATAAAGCAAATACTTTAGCCTATCTTGGAAAATACAAGGAATCTGAAGACATTTTAAAGAAATTGGAACACGATGGCAAATTTGAGGAATGGCTTGCTTATACAAAAGTTGCTCAGTTAAATTTAATGAATTTAAGAGGTGATTCTCTTGAGACAGTAAAAACTGAGAAATATCTTGATTCTGCTTATGCTAATAATCCAGCTTTGACTTCTTATTATTATTTGAAGGGAAAAGCTTATTATGACTCAAACAACTATGACAAGGCAGCGATATATTTTTCGAGAGCAAGAGGTGTTCGCTCTCCCGTTATTACAAAAGCAACAGAAATGAGTAATTTGCTAAATACCTGGAAAACTAAACATCAGCAGATTCAAAGTAACTTAGAAAAGTATAAGAAAGGGGAGGTGTTAAACGATTCAATAAGGCTGGATTTGGCAACTAATTTATATGAACTTGGCAGAACACACCAACATTTGAATAATCCTGATTCCGTTGATTATTATTATCAACTTGCATCAGAGATTTCACCACCTGGCAGGCCTGAAACAGCACGATTTCTTTATGCTTATGCAGCATTCTTAGAGGATAGAAATTTAAAAAAATCTGATTCATTAATGGAGATAATTGTTCAAAACTATCCACTAACAGAATATGGGAAGGAATCACGTCAAAAATTAGGTTATACCGAAGCTTTTGTGATTGATTCGGTAAAAGAATTATATGAGTCAGGAATAGAACTTGCCACACATAATGAAAATTATTATGCATTAAGTCAATTTAATAAACTTTTAGAAAAATATCCCAATTCAAAATATGAACCAAGGACACTTTATGCAATGGGTTGGATATACGAGAATAATTTAAAGAAATACGATAGTGCAATGATTTATTATAATTTATTGGTATCTCGATATCCACAATCAGAATATGCAGCGAATGTGAAAATGAGTGTCGAATATTATGCAGCAGTCAAATCGGGGCAGCCAATTCCCGATAATTTGAAGGATAAACAAATGGTAATATATACGCCCCAAGAACACCCTGTCACTACGCCAACAGTACCTGCACCAAGAAAAAAAGATGAAGGAATCGATTTAAGGGATTTAATTACTAATCCTTCAAAATTAATAGATAAAGGTAAATCCGCAATAACAAATCAAATTGAAAAAATACAATCGATTGACCCGAGCAAAACGCTTGATTCGTTGAGAAATAAATATTCAAATCCAGATTCATTATTTAAATTAAATATTCAAGAATCACCGGGAACAGATACAACTCAAACAAAAAATAAATAAGATGGAAAATACCGAGGATCCAAAAACAAGCGGCTCAACAGTTTCAATTAATTCAAAACACCTTACAGAGCAATTAAATTGGTATAAATCATTATTTGAAAATGCAAGTGATGCTGTATTTATTATTCAACCTGAAACATGGTGCGTTCTGGAAGTGAATGAATCAGCAGCGGATTTACTTGGACTAAAAAGAGAAGAATTGCTCGGGACATCAATACAACAATTTCGACGAATTTTCAAATTACTTAAAAAAAGCAATTCGCCCGTTGTTTTAAGCGAGCTTTTGCTCGATACAAAAGATGGACAATTGATGGTGGAAGTAAGTGCAAAATTTATCAATATATTTGGTGAGGATTTTATATATGTCATTGCGCGTGATGTAAGCGAGCAGAGAGCATTAACAGAAAAATTGGTTCAAGCCGATAAGTTTGTATTGCTTGGACAAATAACTGCGGGTATTACACACGAATTGCGAAATCCACTTGCGGCTATAAATCTTAATTTGCAAATACTGCAAAGGAATATTGGACCTGAATCTACATTATATAAATATATTGAAACTGCTTTGCAAGGGGTTGATAGAATATCTAAAATTATAGAGGTAACTTTGAATTTTTCCCATCAAAGTGCGCCGAATATGACTTTGACAAATTTGAATTCTATTATACAGCCTAGTCTTGATTTATTAGTATCCTTACTCAAAAGGAAAGATATTAAAATAGAGATGAATTTAGAAGAAGCACTCCCCGAGATAGAAATTGACAATAAGCAAATCCAACAAGTTTTGATTAATTTAATAACAAATGCTGCGGATGCAATTGATGGGAAGGGAAAAATCACGATAGAAACAAAGAGGCAACAAGCATCTCAACCAAATGAAAATGATTATGTCTCTTTATCTATTTCCGATACTGGTAAAGGGATACCCCCTGAGGATTTACAAAAAATTTTCAATCCTTTTTTCACACGTAAAGCAAATGGAACTGGATTAGGATTGCCAATTACACAGCGTATTATCTACCAGCATCATGGGAGTATTGATGTGCAAAGCATTGTCGGAAAAGGGACACAATTCAATATAAAATTCCCAATTCCAAAGGATAATGAAAATTAAAATTGTTAATTCAATTTTTTTAATTAATTTTAAAATAATTAAAAATTAAAACGAGAAAAGAAATTGCTTAAAAAATATACTATTGTAATTATTGAAGATGATCCACTTGTAAATGAGAGTGTAAAAGCTTCATTAATAGATAAATATCAAAGGATTGAAACATTTATTGACCCTGGTGAAGCTTTAAATCAATTGCATCGGTTAGCACCTGATTTAATCATTTTGGATATATTTCTCGGTTATGCAAATGGGTTAGATATATTGGAGCAATTGCGTAAGCAGGGATATAATATGCCTGTAATTATTATGACTGCATTTTCTGATATTAAAATGGCGGTCAGGGCAATGAAACTTGGTGCAGAAGATTTTCTCGTGAAACCTCTTGATTTAGATCAACTTGAAGTGACTATTGAACGAGCGCTGAAAAATTTTGAACTGCGTAAACGTGTTGATTTATTAAGCGAGCAAATTGAACGAGAGCAACCAACAAACATAATCGGTGTATCAGAAGGACTAAAAAAGGCATTGGAACTTGCAAAATTGATTGCTTCCACTGAAGATACAACTGTTTTGATTTCGGGAGAAACGGGAACTGGCAAGGAATTAATAGCTCGATATATTCATGATAATTCACCACGGGCAAATGGTCCATTTGTTTCAATCAATTGCGGAGCTATACCTAAAGAGCTTGCCGAAAATGAATTTTTTGGATATGAACGTGGCGCATTCACGGGTGCTATTGAAAAAATGCGTCCTGGAAAATTTGAGCAAGCACAACACGGCACAATTTTACTTGATGAAATTAGCGAATTGAGCCTCGATTTACAAGTAAAATTACTAAGGGTATTGCAAGAACGGCGATTTTATAGGCTTGGAGGCACAAAAGAAATTTCAGTGGATGTTCGGGTTATAGCATCTACTAATCGAGATTTAGCAAAACTCGTGGGAGAAGGCAAATTTCGCGAGGATTTATTCTATAGACTTAATGTTGCAAATATTGTGCTTCCACCATTACGAGATCGTGGCGAGGATATACTACTTTTAGCACGGGCTTTTCTTGAAGAATTTAATAAGAAATTCAGGAAGAAAATTGTCGGATTTAATCCCGAGGCACAAATGATTTTAATGAGTTATCCCTGGAAAGGCAATATCAGGGAATTACGTAATGCTCTTGAACGTGTTTGTTTATTAACTTCATCGGAAATAATAAGTGCAGAGGATCTTAGCTTTTTGAGCGGCTATACACCCGTCAATATTAGCCAAGATAATGCCCAAAAAGAGATTTACCTTCAACCTGGAACGCATTTCTTAAAAGTTTCAAGCACAGGTGCAAAATATAACGATGTGACAAAAGATCTGATTGAGCAAGTTCTTAAAATTGCAAACGGTAATCAGATTAAAGCGGCAAAGATTTTAAATATTTCACGTGCGAAATTGCGGTATAGGATCGAACAATTAGGAATCAATCTCGCACAAAAACAATAATAGATTTTTAATAATATATACAATGAGCAAGTGGAAAATAATATACTTAGTGAAATCAGGAATTTGATTTATAAAAATAGCGGAATTTATTTCAGTGATAATAGATTAAATTTCCTCGATACGAGAATACAAAAAAGACTAACTGCTTTAGAAATTGACTCATTAGAAAAATATTATGATATATTAATTAAAGATACTAATCGAATTGAATGGAAAGAACTATTTGATGTTATAACAATAAATGAATCATATTTCTTTCGCTCTGCCGAGCAATTGGATGTGCTACATAAATATATACTACCTGAAATCATACAAAACAAAAAAGGTGTTGACAAAACTGTACGGATATGGAGTGCAGGATGTTCAACAGGTGAAGAACCATATTCAATTGCAATTACTATTGATGAGTATTTAAAGTCATATTATAGTCAAATTCAATTTCAAATTTTAGCTACTGATATTAATAAAACAGTATTAAAGAAAGCGAGGGAGGGGATATATAATTCTTATGCAGTAAAGAATATGCCAACTCAACTGTTATTAAAATATTTTACTATTTCTGATACAGGTTATAGATTAAATGATAATATCAAGCAAATGGTGAAGTTTGCAAGCATCAATCTTTTTGATGCAAAAGAAGTGAAAAGCGTCAAGGGCACAGATGTAATTTTCTGCGAAAATGTGCTGATTTATTTTGATATACCATCAAAGAAACAAGTAATTTCGATGCTCTATGACGTGCTTACTCTAAATGGTTATTTATTTTTAGGATATTCGGAATCATTGCATAGCATTTCGGATGAATTTTCGTTAATTCATTTTCCGAGAGTAATTGTTTATAAAAAAATGTAATTTTGTAATTTTAAAATAAACTAGTTTATGAAATTTCTTATAGTAGATGATTCACCAACAATGAGGAGGATTGTAATCAATTCTCTTCGAGCATCGGGTTGGAATGATTTTAATGAAGCTTCTGATGGAGAGGAAGCATTAAATATACTTGAATCAGATGAAATTGATTTTGTAATAACTGATTGGAATATGCCTAATATTAATGGCTTAGAGCTTACAAAGGCTATACGTAGGCATCCTAAATTCAATGAAATGCCAATTTTGATGGTAACTACAAGAGGATTAAAAGATGATATTATTGAAGCTTTGAAAGCACGTGTAAATAATTATGTTGTAAAACCTTTTACTCCACAAATTTTGAAAGAAAAAATAGAATCTATTATTGAGTCTAATAAAAAGGTATAATTAATGAAAGAAAAAATTAATGAAATAATTGATAAAGCAAAGGAACTTAATGCCTTGCTTGTTTTAGGTCAAAAGGCTATACCATTTCTTGAAGAAATCTTTATATTTATTAATGAAATAGAACCAATTCTCAAAGAAATTAATCAGTCGATTTCTGATAATCTAAAGAGAATGCCTTCAGCAACAAATCAAATTTCAAAAGTTACAGAAGCTACAGAACTTGCAACAACCGAAATACTAGATATTATGGATAATCTTTCGAACAGGACAGCAGAAATAAAAAATATCCTAAATGAAAATGATATATTTGATACAATTCAAACCAAATATAAAAATAAAATTTTCGAGCTCCTTCACAATAAAGAAAAATATACTGATGAAAATCTTATATCAGAAGTTGAAAATATATTTGATTTACTGAATAAAGAAACTTCAATTGGAATTCAAAATAAACATAACAAAATTGAGAGTATTCTTAGATCTATTGATGATGATTCAATGAAAATTATACTGAATCTTCAAGTTCAAGATATAACAAGCCAACAGCTTGCTGCTGTCAATCATTTAATCATAACAGTACAAGAGAAATTATTGAATATTATCAAGCAATTTGATGATTATCAAGTAAGCGATTTGGAAGTAAATAATATTTTAAATTCAGCAAAAAATATAAAAGAAGGCACATTTGATCCTCAGGCAATAGAATCATATTCTGGAACAAGCGAAAAACAAGATGCAATTGATGAGATAATAAAAAGTCATAAAACAAAAGGAAGCGATTACTTACAAGAAAAAAATACACTTCAAGAAGATATTGACAAGTTGTTTTCAAATCAAAGTGATTTGAAGGACTTAGATAATCAATGAAATATCTTTGGCGAATACTATTTTTTTTCTTATTTTTAATTAAACCAAATTTTCTATTTTCACAAAATAATGTGGATACAACTGCAAATGTACAAATTAGGATAATTGATTCAGTAAAAACAACTCCACTTACAACTAATCAGAATATAGCAGAAATTTCAAAAATGACAAAATCACCATTTGGCGCCGTTGCTCGCTCCCTAATTCTGCCTGGATGGGGACAATTATACGTAGAATCATACTGGAAGATACCTGTATTTATTGGAGGTATGGGGTTTTTGACTTATTTAATAATTGATAATAATAACAAATATAATAATGCAAGCAAAGAAGTCAATAATTATCAGAAGCAATCAGATTATGATTTTTATTATGATTATCTTGTCAAAAAACGTGAATATTATCGAGATAATCGAGACCAAAGCATATTTATAATGGTTGGCGTTTATATTCTTGCAGCTGTCGATGCGTATGTTGGTGCTAATCTTTATGATTTTAACGTGAGCGAGGATTTATCAATTAATATTAGTCCAAAAGATTTGAATGGTATTGCAGTAAATTTACAAGTAAAATTTTAAAAAAAGTTTTTAATTTGCTTGAACCACTTTATTTTTATTTCCATTACGGTGTTGCAAAATATCAGTTTGTTTTGTACGCTTTTGGTAAATGAACTTGCTTATTTCTGCAGAAAATAAAATGATAAATGAAAGATAATATATCCATACGGCAATAGATACAATTGCAGCATAAGCACCATAAAGTGTTCCATAGCGGCTTGTTGTTGTCAAATACCAACCAAAAATTATACGAGCAATAACTACCAAAACACCACTCATAATTGAGGAATATAGTGATATTGTTCTTTTTATTGTTTTTGAGGGTATATATTCATAAGCAAGGAAAAATATGCCTATTGTGAATACAAAAGAAAAAAGATTAACCCCAATTGTAAGCCAAAAACCTTGCATATACTGAGGTAAAATTTGATTAAACATTGATAGTACGTAAGTTAAAATTGGTACTGATACTGCATAAATTATCAGTAATATTGGGGTGGCAAATGCAATAAGCACGTCCTTTAATTTATATATTACAAATATCTTAGTTGTTTTTATTTCGTAAATTCTATCTAATCCAGAGCGTATAGAACTGATGAAAGTTGATGAAATCCATAACAAAGTAACAACACCGATAATTCCTGATGCTGTTCTGCCTTTTTGGAGTTTATTAATTTCAAGTAATATTGATTGGAAAAATTTATATGTTGATTCATTTCTCGGCAATAAATTAAAAATTAATTTTTCTATTGTATTTATAGTTGTCTGAGAATCCAAAAAGAAAGTTGATACAAATATTGCAATCATTAGCAATGGGATAAAGTATAATAATATATTAAAAGCTATCCCCGCAGCAGTCAAATATATATTATGTGCGCTAAATCTTTTACCAATTTGATCTGCAATTGTGTAAACTTTCCATGGGAAGCCTTCTTTTGCATTAATTTGCTTTACAATTGGTAAATTGTTGATTATATTATTAAAATTTGGAAAATTTATTTTAATTTGCATTATGCCAAAATTTGAAAAAATAAAATTAAGCATTTCTTTTACTTTATTGATTATTTTTTTTGTAGGTTGTGCTAATATTCAATCGCCTTCAGGAGGACCACCCGATAAAATACCACCACGGATATTAGAGAGCTATCCCCCTGATAAAACGTTGAACTTTACAGGCAACCATATTACATTAACTTTTTCTGAATGGGTCAATCGAGATGGCGTTTTGCAGAATATTTCTATATCACCTGTGGTTAATTATACACTTCATTGGAATGGAAAAAGACTTGAAATTCGATTTATTGAAAAATTAAAACCAAATACGACTTATTCTTTCATCCTCGGTACTGATTATACAGATATGAAATCGAATAAACCGGATTCTGCTTTTAGCATCACTTTTTCTACAGGCAATGTAATTGATTCAGGAATTATATCGGGGAAAATTATTGGCAAAGATGCAGCAAGTACGAGTATTTATGCATATAAAATTGACTCAATTAATCCTGATACATTAAATCCTGAAAATATAAAAGCTGAATACAGCACTCAAGTTGGAAATAATGGATTATTTACATTGCGCGCTTTACCTGATGGGGTTTATCGTGTGTTTGCAGTTAAAACAAATTTACGAGATAATCTTTTTCATCCCCAGCAGGATCTGTTTGGGACAACCCATTCAGATGTGCAAGTATTGAATGGCCACAGCTTTCCGCAAACTATTAAAATTGCTAAATATCCAAATTTGCACAAAGCAGATATTATCAAAATTATGCAATTAGATTCAAATTTAATTAATATCGAATTTACAAAGCAAATTCAATCGAGCAAATTCTCATCTTCAAAATTTGAGATAATTGACACAATTACAAATAATAGCATTCCAATTCAAGCAATTTGGCTTGATTCGATTATTTCTAATAAAATGTCAATATTAACTCAAATTCCATTGCAATTCAATTACGCATATAAATTTAAAATTATTGATTCGACTATTTCCGATATATATGGAATTTCATTATTCGGCATTGAAAAAATTTTCTATACAAGCAAACCACCTTTTAATTTTGCACCGAGGTTAATTACTTTACCCTTTAAAGATAGTGTAAGAAATATTGGAATAGATCAGGAATATTATTTTATTTTCAATTATCCTATATTACTTGATTCAGCTAAAAAACCAATTGAGTTAATTCAATTCCCTGATTCTGTAAAAGTGGGGATTAATCCTGAACTTATTTCACCAAATATTTTGCAAATTCATTATAATAAATTCATTAATGCGGACACTTGGTATCGTTTTCGCTTAAATTTAAAAGAATTTAATACAATTGGAAATCGAAAATTTCAGGATACTATAATAAATCTATCATTTAAAACGGCAGATTGGCGTGCAAATCCATCTATTTCGGGACATATTACACTTGGAATAAAATGTCCTAATGTTTATGTGGTATTAAAAAATAGCAAAGATGAAGAAGCAAAAAGAGTAATAGTTGATTCC
>DAOTPH010000012.1:0-19834 GCA_035451765.1 Bacteroidota bacterium
CAATTTAAATTTGCTTCAGTACTTGGAATTATACTGATTCTTATGTTTTCAAGTATCAATAATCCAATTCATAATCTCATTAAAGAGCATAAAGAAGGGAAATCGACAGAGTCAATCAATAATAATAATGAAAAAGCCCCAATATTGAGTTTGCTTTCTGATAATAATTCAAAAATTAGAAAGAAGACGATTATTAAAAATAATCAAAGAAATAAACAGATAAGAACATATTCAAAAGTAGATGAAAGTGCTAAGTTAAATGAAAATTTCAGATCAAGCCATAATAATACCATTAAAATGCCGCTATCCCCTAATAATTATATGAATGAGACACAATTTGCTCAAAATATTCAAGAGAATAATTTGAAATTAGACTATTCATTTTTCGTAAATAATCAAATAACCAAAAATATCCCAAATGAAAGTTCAAATTTTAATAATCAGCAAATAAAAAATTTTAACGTAAGTGTTTTAAATGCAATTTCTAACATTGCAAAATCGGAACAAGTGGAACTGAATTCTTTTTTAGGTAGTGATATTGCTATATTTGGTGTGAATAAATCCCGTTCTGCAATTTCTTCATTTACTCAAAGTGTTGCATACAACTTAAATACAAAATCAAAAATCGGTCTTGAAACAGGATATTTTCAAATTGGTATGGATAAAGATAAATATCTTGAGATAAAATCAAGTTCAAGAGACGAATTTGGCTCCTCAGTAAATAGTGGAGGCACAGAATTTTTAATCCGAACACCGGGAAAAGAGAATTATGAGCAAACAATAATATGGGCTGGCTTGTTTTATGAAAGAAATTTGATTAAATATAATAATATTACTTTATCCTCAAGGTTAGGGGCAGGATATGATGGGAATGGATTAATAAGTAATTTAAAGTTGTTTGCTAATTATAATATATCTAATTCAATAAACCTTACAGTGGGTAGCGAATCAAAATTACTTTTAGGGAAAAGTTATAATTCTGAAACAAATGGCAAGGTTGGTTCAACAATTTCTTTGATTTATGGAGTTCAATTTGAATTTTGAAATTAGTAATATTTGTTAAATAATTGTTAATTTGAAAATCTTAAAAATATGAATTTTATAATTTATGGAGTTTTCTATGAAATTTTACAAAAACATAATTGTTGCATTCTTTTTAGTTGGATGCACAAGTTTATTGTTATGTGAGGAATTACCTCCCATTAATCATTTTCTTCAAGGAGTACGACAGGCTAAAGAAGTCGATCTTAAGGATTATAATTGGCAAAAAGTATTTGCTAAGCCAGCCGATCGATTACTTGAAACAAATTTCACAGTTTTTGATAGCCTTGCTAATTCACTTTCTTATTGTGGTTCTTCAGCAGCAACCCCATTTGTTTTTGACCCTTCAAATAATTATTTAATTACTATTAAAAGGGGGTCAAAAGAAGTTACCGATGCGGGGTGGACTAGATTAAATTCAAAGAATAATCTATTTCTAAGAATCTCAAAAGATAATGGATATACGTGGCAACCAAGATATTTAGTTTATGACGAAATCGAAAGTCAAATAGGAAGTGGAAGATACCCCAGCTGTTCAACTTTTTTGTATGATGATGTATATGCAGTGGCATTTTCAGGATCCTTGGTTAGTGAATCAACAAATAGTTGGCTAGGTCAAGTTACGGGTTTATGGACAGAAGAGGGTGATATCAATGTTATTGGTTCCCAAAAATGTATTTCAAATGGTATGGTATATAATTGGGGAATAAGCGATGCTGTTGTACACGGTTATACCGATGCTGATGATCATTTAATAATTAATACAGCAAGTGCTATCACTCCTTTATCAAAAGATTTATCAGATTATGGAAATATTGGATTGCGAAAAGTCATAGATATGGGAGATGTCGAGACTTCCATACCCGATGCTTGGAAATCTTCCTTCTTTTATCCTGTCAGGGATACGAATTCAAGACCAAATGAAATTGTTGGCTTGCGCCCACTTAATACAAATCCTAATTCCCCACTGTACCTCGGTGTTTTAGGTAATTTTAAAGTCACTCCTGATGTTGAAAAAGCAAAATTTGGATTTTCAATATCGACAGATAATGGAGAGACTTGGCAACCATTTGTAATAATGCCCCCGAGCATTGTACAAGATTATACAGAATCTCTTGGAATTGAACGTGATAGTGCGGGAATTCTTTATGATTCAGAAGGATTTGCTGTTCTTTCTAATGGTGATGTATATTTTATTGGGCATTTTAGAGAATTTAATTCTAGTAAAGTTTTCTACGATTTGATTAATCAAATAGTTGAAGTAAAATATACAGCTGCAACTCAAAGCTGGTCCATTTCAAAAATCACAGATATTACAGGTCTTTACTTAAATGTCGTAGATGATAATTTAACTCCTTTTGCGAATCCCACTTATCTTGAATTGCAGCTTGCAAAAACTCCTGATGAATCAAAATTATTCCTTAAATGGGTAGATTTAGTAGATGTAACTTGGGTTACTGATAGTACATATCAATTTGCCACAAGCGATGTATTCTATTCTGTTAAGAATCTCGCACAAGGATCAGATTGGCAAACACCTAAAAATTTAACGCAAAGTGATGAATATGATAGACAAACTCATATTGCACCAATTGTTCCAAATGATTTAGTTGATATTCCAATATTAAAACTTCAAACAATTTTTGATCCAGCTAATAATGAAGTTCCCGGTACAAGTGAATATCTACTTGCTCAGAGACAATATTTGCGTAAACAAGAAGTTCAAATTGCTCATTTTAATGCAGTTTTGGGTATTAATGAAAATGAGCCACTAGCAGCAAATACAACTATAAATAGCATCTTTCCAAATCCCGCCCAGAACGTTACTACATTGGAATACACAGTAAAAGGTATAGTAAATATTGATATTGCGATTTATGATTTGCTTGGAAAGAAATTGCTAAATGTATTTTCAGGTGTTCAATCAGAGGGAGTTTATTCTTTCAATATTGATACAAAAGATCTACTTTCAGGATCATATTATATTACTTTAAGATGTGGAGATAAAACCACAACGAAGATATTAAGTATTATTAAATAAATAAGGTTAATTAATAATGACAAAAAAAATCATACTATTAAGCTTATTTCTCTCGTTATTTTTCCCGATCTTGAGCTATGCAAGTATCTATGGAGTACTTCACGGCAAGGTTGTCGATTCCGAAGGCAAAGGAGTTGTTGGTGCAACTGTCCTTGTCAAAGGTACAACACGTGGAGTGAATGTCCGTGATAAGAATGGGGAATTTACGATAGCAAATATAGTGGCAGGCGAATACGAAATTGAATTTCGTGCTGTTGGAAAAAGGACAGTTATTAAAAAAGTCAGAATATCTGCCGATGAGACAACAGAAATTACAGCCGTTCTCGAAGATGAAGCAATTATGAAGGAAACTATAGTCGTAACTGCTCAACGACCCTTAGTTAGTAAAGATGCAGTTGGAAAACAAACAACCTTTGCAGGTGATGAAATTACGACTACTTCACGTGAAGGTATCAATTCAATTGTCAGCCTTAGCGCAGGGGTTCGTGATGCAGGCGATGGGTTCAATATTAGAGGCGCAAGGTCATCAGAAACACAGATTAGGGTTGATGGTTTGGATATAACAAATCGTTTTACAGGCGATATGGGCCTCGGAGGAACACGATTCTATCCAATGGTATCAGCTTATGCTGTTGAGGAAGTGCAAGTACTTACAGGTGGCTTTTCAGCAGAATATGGCGAATCTCAGGGTGGTGTAGTTAATAATGTTTTGAAAACAGGAAAAAATGACCGTTATGAAGGTTTGTTTAGATACCGTACAGATGTTCCGGGACTTTGGGGGCGGCAAGCACACGGTTTGCAAATTATAAAACAAGATACAAAATTAGTACCTGTATTAACTGGTGAAGGTGCAAAATTGCAAGGACCAGGCCAGAATACTTTTGATTTTGGTGTCGGAGGACCGATGCCAATACCTTTTTTAAAGAAATCTACTTTTTATATTGCCGCAAGAAGTGAAACAGATAAATATAGGAATGCAAGTTACGAAATTTATGACCCCGCAGGTAATAATCTTGGGAAATTTGATAATCAAAGATCGTGGGTGAAAAACATTTCTCTTAGATTAAGATTCCAATTATCAAACGATATTGGTTTAATCCTCGGTACTGAATATGGGATAGGAGCACACGAACTTGGTGGCTGGGGATGGTTGTATGATACTACTCAAGGCGTAAAACCTGATGGAACTCTAAATGGCGTGCCTGAGAATTTTGCAAAACAATATGTTGGAAATCAATATAATTATAAATTCTTAGGTAGAATAAACCATACATTAACTGCATCAAGTTTCTATGATTTTACAATTTCATATAATGTAAATACTGACCAAGTAGGACGTCGGGGAAATTTTGATGACCCTAATTTCTTCACAGGATTTGATATAATGAAACCACAGGATAAATATGTGTTTGATGGTAAAACGTTAGTTCTAGGAACAATGCAAGACGGTCGCATTATGGGAGATAAGATACTCGATCAATTTACTACTTGGACAGCTTTGCAATATACAAGCGATGGCTACTTGCTTGGCGATTTCCCTGTAAGAAATACTTTAACGGGATATTATGAAGGTGCTGCTTATAGTGGGACTAATAATCCTTATGGAGTTCAAGGGATATTCGCAACTCATGGAAATCAAGGAGGTTTAGAATTTCGTGACCAATATTATTGGCAAGTAGATGGAAATTATACAAATTCCTTCAAAACAGGAAGTGATTTCTCACACTTATTTAAAACAGGATTTCAATTACAACTCTTCGAATTGCACAGGCATTATAATCTAATGCCATGGGATGGTAATCCATTCTTTGATTTATTCACAGATAAATACGGTGGAAATATTTATGCTGATAATAAAGAAATTTATGATAAAACGAGTAAACCTTTCAAACCAACCCAATTTGCCTTGTATGCACAGGACAAAATTTCGTATAAAGGGATTATATTTACACCTGGCTTACGTTTAGATTTGTTTGCACCTAACTCTCAATATAGATTACCTTCTCAGACATTTGTATCCATACGTTCGGATACAGGTTTTGCAGATGCAAGCATAAAATATCAAATCAGCCCACGAATAAATATTGCTTATCCTATCACTGATAAGTCTGTATTATCATTATCTTATGGATTGTATTTCAAAACTCCATCATATCAATATTTATATGATAATTTTGCAGTCGATGTCTTACGGGGTAATAACTTACTTGGCAATCCAAATATGGAAGCTCAGCGTACAAATGAATATCAGGTGAGCTATAATCAGCAAATTGGCGATAATATGGCACTTGGAGTGACCACCTATTATAAAGATATGTACAATCAACTTGGCCTTGCTTATGTTCCATCTATTCCAACGCCTTACTATCAATATACTGTTGCAGAATTTGGCAATTCTCGTGGCGTAGAAGTAGAATTCAGGAAGAATCCAACAAATGATCATATTGCATTAGTGTTGAATTATACTTTATCTTATGTAACAGGAACTGCCCCTGACCCAAGTTCAAATTATATGGTATCTTATGATCCATATTCAGGAAGAATGGCATTTCCATTAGCACCATTCCCACAACCCTGGGATGTTCGACATTATGTAAAAGGCTACTTGACATTTGTTTGGGGCAATGACGAGGGACCATCAATATTCAAGGTGAAACCTCTCCAAAATGCTCAAATAAATTTCACAGGAGTCTATAGAAGTGGTTACCCATATACAAAAACAGATAAAAATGGTAATATCATTGGTGAAATTAATGCAGAACGCCACCCCACTTACTGGACAGTGGATTCGAGAATTTCTAAAGAAATATATTTGCGTAATATTTTTGGAAAATCATTAGGGAATACATCTATCGAATTCTTCTTTGATATTTATAATATTCTTAATCGTAGATCTGTTGTGAGAGTTTATTCTACAACTGGCGATGCTGTTGATAATGGTGTAACTCTGCAACGTCAGATAGGCGATTTTAGCAGTGTTACTTGGTATAAGGAAGCAAGCTTTGATAATGCTGCTTCTTTCAGGTCTGACCAATATGATATTTATGGAAATAGATTCTATAATGCAAACGCAGATCTTGATAAAAATGGAACTGTTACCCAAGCAGAAAAATATGAAGCATATATGCGTTATGCAAAAGATGCTTTGTCATTCCTTGGGAATTATATGGCTCCGCGAACTATTTATTTCGGTTTTATGATTAAATTTTAATTTGAATAGGTATAGTATATGAAAAAAACAAATATATTAACATTAACAATTTTATTCATTCTTGTAAGTTGTTTAAATTTAAGGGCTGATATTGCACCTGAAAATAAACAGAACAAAAAAGAAAGCAGTACTAATCAAATACTTGCAAAATCTTATACAAGTGTGTTTGATGTACAAAAAAATACAGTAAGTAATATTGATTTTTATACATCGAATTATGGGATATTTGGTTTGGATATTGCACATAATACAGGTGGCGGTTTTTGGCCACGTGGTTCCACAAATCAATATATTTTTGGTGGTGGTATTTGGATTGGTGCAAAAAAAGTAAGGCCAGGATCAACTGACCCTACCGATTTAAAAAAATATGTTGAAGTTTCTTATAATCCAAATTCGGGAAGATCTTGGTTTGTCCCTGGCAGGATTGATGATGGAGATTTAGTTGATCAAACAGATATATATCGTTATCGTACATTCTTTTCTGTCGATTTCCGTACAGATGGAACTCCATTATCAGTTAAAGACAAAGGAAATTGGCCAATTTGGGACGATTCTCAAAACGATACACTAAAACAAAACAGGTATTTTGGCCACTATATTTATGATTCTACAACAAGATATAAATCAATTTTCCCGAAAGGTCCAGCATTTATATCAGGTGAAGATATTTTTGCAACTTATAAAGATACTGACCTGAATTTTTTTGAACCAGGTGCAGGAAAAATGAAAAGTGAGGGCTATCCACTTCGAATTCAAGTTGAGCAAACAATCTACTCTTGGGGATTTGGTGATTATAGAGATTTTATCTTCATATCATATAATATTATCAATAAATCTTCTGATATCCTTCAAGAAGTATGGGTTGCTCCTGTTATGGATATTGATATTGCTGCGTATCCAAACTATTCATTAGGTGCATCAAATGATAGAGTGCGGTTCTATGATAAAGAGGACACACTTAACCTTGCAGTTCAATGGTCGAACTCCGATAGAGGCGAAGCTAATCAAGGTTTTGGTTATTTAGGATTTGATTTTCTTGAGTCACCAGCAGTAGATTCATCTAGATTTATACGTCATGATAAGCGAGTATTTTCAAACTCAGAACAGATTGGTTTGGTGACATTTAGGAACTGGCCAATTTCAGAAGATAAGATTGAAGCAGAAGATAGGTATAATTTTATGTCAGCAGCTGTAAAAGATGGCGATACTGGTCCTGGTGATAAACGATTTTTAATGGCTACCGGTCCCTTTAATATGAAGCCAAATGATACAGCGCGTGTTGTCGTTGGTATGATGCTTGCAGTACCTACAAAAGGTGCTAACGCAGATGGCTCTTTTGAAGATATGCAAGAACTTGTTTTCAAAGATAAATTTGCTCAGGAAGTCTATGATAACAATTTCCGGACACCTACACCTCCCGATAGAAGTGTTATTTATAGACAGAGCGGTTTTAATCATTCTGTCTCAATTCAATGGGATAGCACTGCTGAACTTTCAAAAGATATATACGAGAAGGGCCTTGATTTTATGGGCTTTAAGATATATAGAGCTCGCCGTGTAGACTTAGATACTTTTGATGTCAATAATATAAAAGGTGGAGGTCTTTATCCAGGAGGAAAGGGACCTTTTGGATGGAAAATGATCGCACAATATCGAATTCCTACTCCATTCTATAAATCAGTAAATAAAGCAGGAACAGATCCTAATAATGCTTTAATGCCCTATATAGATTCATTGAGAATTGTAGGACCCGTGATGAATTCTGTTGGAAAAATTCTCGATTCTCTTGCTTTACGTGTCATTCGTGTACCTCGCGGAATTATTGTGGCAAATCTTCTAACTAAAAGTGGAGATATTCTTACAGCAACACCATATATAGTTGACATAGATACTTCTTTATATAGTAAGCCCTGGGGACCTTATTATTATAAGTTATTACAAGAAAGCGGTGTCAAAATGGATACTTCAATGCAAATTCTCCCCGATGTTGGTACAGGAATTAAGCTTATTGATAGTGTTATGCTAGGTGTTGTTCATCTTAAAAAAGCATTTATGCCTTATAATAGAATATTTTACAAAGAAAATACAATTGCTGCCGATCCAAATTATATTAATAATCTCCCATTTAAAGATGGAATGGTTGGACAGTGGCACGTTGAAGAAAATTTCGGAAAACTTGATACTATTAGGACCACAATTGATACTGTTTATCAATTATCTACACTTCGGAAATCAACTTTATCACCAACTGGCTACATAATTGACATTTTGACTTATGATAATCTTAATAACACATTAAAAGATACGACTAAATATAAAATTGTTCTACAAGAGCTATATAAATATATCCAAAATGGTTGGGTGACAATTGATTTTCCCGATTTTGAACAATCTGATCCTGCCCAAAAAGAAGTTATAATTCCTTATGTAAAAGAACTAACAAACAATCGAACATTTACTGATATAGGCGATGATAAAGTTGCAGATGGATATATCCAGGTTGATGCTGATCCAACAAAATCTGAGCAGTTAGTTAATAATATTGATTACTATTATAAAGTGCTTGCTTTTGATGAAGGCGATTACGTTCAAAGGACACCTTCTAAGGTTAATGATGCATTTATTGGATTGCCAAATATAACTAGCGTGAAACCATCGGCAAATACTGTTTCAGAAGATCCTATATTTCAAACTATTATTTCGCCTGAGGATTCTCTGAAACTTGGTGGACTATTTAATTTCAAGATGTATGCTATTGATAGAGATAGGGCGTTGCAGAATTTTGCAGGACATGACATTGAACTAACTTTTGATCCTTATTGGAACCAATATTCATTTAATTTCCCAGGTAGAACCGATACAATAAAGTTTGGATTATATCAACGCAGAGCTGTATTGAAAGATTTAACGACAGATAAAGTTCTATATGATGGATTGATGAATTTTGAAATTGTTCCTTGCAGTGGAGAATTCCGCGGTTTATTTACAGAAAATAGTTGCTCTTATGTAATTTCTGATACTGTTATTACTGATACAGTAACCCATGAGCAAATTACTTTTGGATTAAAGGATAATAAAGATATTATAACACGTTCAGGCTCATTTACTTCAGGTGATTTCCGTGATCCAGGTTATTGCTATGCATTAGCAACATTGCCACCTGCTTATGGCACAATTGGATTTAGCTTTGATTTTACAATGCAGCAATGGGGTGGCCGCTATCGACCTGATTCTTTAACAATAGAAACAGCAAAACCTGAAGGTATGGATGTTTCCACGGTTGTTAATTTTATTGATGACACAGGACCAATTTCAAATACAGATAATATTATGTCTACTCAACCTGTAGGTTTGGATTTTGATTCATATACAATAGGATATGGTAGTTTCAATAATGGACCGGGCATATATGAAGTTGAGTTTCTACCGGGTGGCACCGATACTCTCGATGTAGTTTGGGGAGCTAATCCTCCAAGTCGTCCATATAATAATAAATTCATTGTGAATTATTTGAATGTAAAAGTAAAAAATACATTAACATACAAGAGACCTATTGTATTAGATTCGTATGATTCTGTTGTTGTTAAAGGAATTACTGACCTTGAACCAATGTATTTACCAATTGGAACTGATACAAATTATGGATATTTAAGGATGAACACAGTAATTAAAAATTTGTTCCCCCAGAGATTTTATCCAGACCCACGTAATTTAGGCTATCAGGGTATAGATAGATTAAATCCACAGACTAATCAATTTATCGGAAAATTTAATATTGGCGTCTATGGTTGGGTAAATATGAGAAATACAACGGAGATTAGATTGCAAAGGCAAGCTGCTCGTCCAAATTATGAACCTTTTATTAGTTCAGCAAATGATGGTGGTGCAAGGTTCTATATGGATAGACAAAACAGATATTATTTGTCTGGATTTTCTATTGATGGCGAAGACACTCTTGATTTCACCCATATATTAAATATCGGAGGTATTCAATTTGCACTTGATTATGCAAATTCTGGACGTATGTTCAATACAGGTCCAAGATGGACAAGAGCAAAAAATTATGTTTATGGAAATGATTTTAAAGCAGGTGATAAAATTACTCTCCGTACATTAGGTGGAGCACTTGGTATGCCTATGCCAGGTGCGAAAGTGATATTCCGTCTGAATAATCCTAAAGGAAATGACGGTACATATACTGATAAGTTGCTTCAAAATGTGCAAGTTGTACCAAATCCATATTTCATAGCACACGAAGGCACTCGGTCTCCCTATGATTCTAAGATTTACTTTACTAAATTACCAAAGAAATGCACAATAGATATTTATACTGTCTCAGGCGATTTGATTAGAACAATTAATCACGATGAGACGACATCATCAATGAAAGATAGCGAATTTATGGAAGTATGGGATTTGCTATCTACGAACGGTATCAGGGTGCAAAGTCAAGCATTTGTTGCATTAATTACTTCGGAGGATGGTGCACAGGCAGTTAGGAACTTCTCAGTTGTAGTTGGTGGTTTCAGATTAATACCTCAAGAATAAACTAAAGGAATAACAATATGAAAAATATAAAAAATTTAATTGTAGTTTTTGGTCTAATTATATTGACCTCAAATTTTGCTTTATCCATAGGGGAGACATCCACTGCCACATCAAGTGGTGGCAATAATAAGGTAGGGATTGCAGGCTCTCAATTTTTGAAAATACCAATTGGTGCACGTGGTAGCGGGATGTCTGCTTTCAGTTCTGTGGTAAATGATTTAAGCTCGATTTATTGGAACCCCGCGGGGCTTGCATATCAACATGGTTTAGCTGCTGAATTCTCATATTTACAGTGGTTTGCAGGTTATACTCATAATTTCGCTGCGGTTTCTTATGGATTAGGAAATGATTTTACTTTTGCTGCTCATTTAATCTCATTATCCAGTGGAGATATACAAGTTACTACAACTGCGTATCCCGAAGGTTTGAGTACTAAATATCAAAATTCCGATCTTGCTGCAGGAGTGTCATTTAGCGGATTCTTGACTGAGCAATTTTCTTTTGGAGTAACTGCTAAATATATCAGTAATTCAATCTATAATGTCTCATCAACGGGATTTGCTTTTGATATTGGAACTATGTATGATACTCGATTTCTTGGAATTAAAATTGGATTTTCAATTCATAATTTAGGGTCAGAAGCTACCTATAGCGGACAATCTTTAAGAGATGTCAAGAAATTATATACAGCGATGGATGCTAACCCATTAGAAGTTGAGTATATTTCAAATAGTTATTCTTATCCTTTGATATTTAGAGCTGGTTTGTCTTCTACAGTTTGGAAGGTCGATAAACATTCTCTTTCTGCAGCATTTGACTTTACTACATACTCCGATGTTCCCGAGCAATATGGATTAGGTATCGAATATACTTATGGTGATATTGTATCATTACGAGGTGGCTATACATTCGGCCATGACGAGACAGGATTTTCTGCGGGTATTGGTGTCAAATACGATGGCCCCGGTTTTGGTGGTAGATTTGATTATGCAATCACTCCAACATTTAACCTCGGGCTTGTCAATCGCTTTACAATAGCTCTGTCTTTGCAATAATGAATTAATATTTAGGGGAGGCAATTTTTACCTCCCCTTTTTTTATTTATTATTATATCTATTAATTAAAATAATTATTCTTTTTGTTCGATTATTTTATTGTTTTTTTAAAATTTATAAATGAAAAAATTCTATACTATATTTATTGTGTGTATTTTTTCAATAATACCTTTATTTTCAAGCAATATCGATATTAATTACGATTTTGCTTTATTCAAATATAATAAGGATACATTATTGCTGGAAATTTACTATTCATTTATAGATTCTAATCTAACATATCAGTGTATTGATACCGAACAAGTTGGTGTTCTTAATATTTCTATACTATTTGAAAATTTAAATAATGGCCAGAAAAAAGAACTGAGTTGGAAACATACAAATACAAAACCTATAAACGATACAATTAATATCTACAATTTATACGGTGTAAAAAAGATTCTTCTGACACCTGCTGAGTATAGAATTTCAACAACTGCTTATGATGATAAAAATCTCGATAATCATTCAATCGATAAAGCATCGCTTGTGATTAAAAATTTCTCAGAAAAATCTATTTCTCTATCTTCGATAGAATTTGCTCAAACCGTTGAGGAAGCTTCTAAAGTCAATCAAAATACAGGACAGTCCTTTATCAAGGGTAATTGTTATGTGCTACCAAATGTTACAGGCGAATATAATTCTGATGAACCAAATTTGCATTTATATTTTGAAATTTATAATGCAAAGACGATATCTCCAAACTCACTTAAAATAAACTTCACAATCCTTGATGGTGCTCAACGGGAAGTCAATAAATCTTCCATTAATATCACACCCAACAGTGATGCAATTTCTGAAATTTTCACAATTCCTCTCGATCTTCTAAATACTGGTATATATTATTTAAAAGTTTCTTTACAGGATTCTCAAGATGAAAATATTATTTATGATAATCAAGTAAAAAAATTTTATTATTTTAATAAAAATTCTAAGTTAGTGAATTATTCAGGATTTACTGAAGACCAATTATTTGAAATGAGCGAATTTGCGACACTAACTTACGACCAAACAGAATTAGAATTTAAGAAATCAAAAGCAATTGCAACTAACTTTGAAGTCGATCAATGGAAGAAATTGACAGACCTCAAAGCAAGACAACGTTTTCTATATCGATTTTGGAAGATAAGGGATTCAGATACAACAACATTCTATAATGAGGACCGTGCAGAGTATCTTGAAAGAATAAATTATGCAGACACTTATTTTACTTTTACGGATAAAAATCCAGGTTGGAGCACCGATCGTGGCCGTATTTATTTGAAATATGGTGAGCCTACTCAACGAGATAGATATTCTGCAGAGGCAGAAAATCGCCCCTATGAGGATTGGTTCTATGGAGAGATACAAGGTGGTGTTCATTTCATTTTTGTTGATATGGTCGGATATGGCAATTATATCCTTGTACATTCGAATCTTAAAGGTGAACCATATAATCCTGATTGGTATAATTCTTACGTAAAACAGAGAAATTTTTTGGAACCAAATGAACTTGAAAATAATCAGCTTCGATGAAGTTTTTTATAAATACTTTTTCCACTATTTTCATTTTATTTCTTAGTCTTATCGCTACTATACTTCCCCGAAAAGCTAGAGGATATTTTGGAAAAATGCTAGGATATTTGATAATGATATTATCTTCTTCACGGAGACAAATTACTCTTGATAATCTCAATAAAGCTTTCCCCGAAAAATCGAAAGATTGGATTGAAAAAACATCCAAGCAAAGCTTTGCTAATCTTGGAATTGTGTTTGCTGAAATGTTTGCCTTTATTTTTATTTCCAAGAAATCAATATATAATTATTTAATAACAATTGAAAATGCTGATTTGACAAAATCTTTAATTAATCAAAATAAAGGACTTATCTTTCTTTCTGCTCATTTCGGAAATTGGGAACTTCTTGCCCTATCTGTAGCTTTGCATCTTGATATTAAACCAACAATAATCGTAAAACCTCAATCAAATAAACAACTTGATAAAATATTAAATAAAATGCGGATGCGTTTTGGGAATAAGCTAATATCGTCATATAATTCTGCTTTTGAAATCGTTAAGAGCTTGCAAAATAAAGAAATACTTGCAATTCTTGCCGACCAGAGTGCTTCAAAAGATAAAGACGTCTACGTCCCATTTTTCGGCAGATATACTTCAACTTATGAAGCACCTGCACGTTTAGCTTTGCGATACCGCGTTCCAATTGTTATGCCATTTATGATTCGCCAAAAAGATTTTACTTATAAAGTTGAAATGTATGAGCTGAAATATGATGATTTGCAATACACTAAAGAAGGGATTTATGAACTTACACGAAGATATGCGGATTTTCTTGAACAGAAAATAAGGCAATATCCTGACCATTGGGTTTGGCAACATCGTCGTTGGAAACATACAATAGAATATGCCAATGCAGAAAGCAATTGATATTTCAAATATTAATCGTATTCTTATTATTCAAACAGCATTTCTTGGTGATGTGACGCTTACACTTTATCTTGTTGAAGTTATCAAACAGATTTTACCAAATGCTGAGATATATTTCATTACCATTCCAAATGCTGCTTCAATTGTTCATCTTTCTAAGTCAATATCGCAAGTTATTGAGTTTGATAAACGTGATGCTCACAAGGGATTGAAAGGTATAAATCAAATTGCAACACAAATTAATAAGATTAATATTGATTGTATTATTGTTCCCCATCGTTCCTTTCGTACAAGTCTGCTCACAAGCAAAATCAATTCTCCTGTAAAAATTGGGTATAATATTAATTCTAATAGCATTCTAACTTATAATTATCGTGTAGTTTTTCACCCTGCAATGCACGAAGTAGATCGCTTGCTTTCTTTACTTCAGCCTTTTGGTTTAAATTTTTCAAATTTTAAGAAAGAAAATATATATCCAAATTTAAATTTTTCGGATGATGATATTAAAGCTTTGCAATCGATTTTAAATGAAAATAATATAAAAATTGAAATTAATCAATCTAATAAAGCTAATAATAACCAAATTATAGCTGTTGCTCCTGGTTCTGTATGGAAAACAAAACGATGGAATCCCGAAAATTATTCAAAACTCATCTCAATTTTACAAGATAAAAATTATGAAATTGTATTGATTGGGGGGAAAGAAGATTTGGATATATGCAATGAAATTCAAAATTCTACAAATTGTAAATCAATTGCAGGAAAAACAAATTTATCTCAATCAATTCTTTTTTTAAAATATTCCAATTTGACTATAACAAATGATTCTGCGCCCACACATTTTTCTGATTTAGTTGGGACACCCGTTGTAACAATTTTCGGTCCAACATCGCCTATATTTGGCTTTGCACCATTTAGAGAAAATGATATAATTATCGAAAATAAAACGTTGGAGTGTCGTCCTTGCGAAATTCACGGAAGTAATCACTGTCCCTTAAAGACACACGAGTGTATGACATCAATAACAGCTGAATATATTGCTGAAAAGATATTATTTATTCTAGAAAATAAGAACAAGAATATGAATATTTAATAACTTATTGCGCTTTTTTATCTAATTGCTCAAAATAAGTTTTGATTAAATTTCGATAATCAATTGTATAATCTTTTTCTGATTGCTTCATAATATCATCTATAATTGCTTTGCGAGTCTCTTGATTGCTGAAATCAATTTCATCGGGGCTTTGCAAGTTAAATACACCGCCTGAACGTGATTCGCGCTTATTCTCAAAATCCCTTTCATTTGCAGAATTATATAAATCAAGCAATCTTACCATTATTCTTTCCTGACGCTTTAGAGCTTCAGGACGTACTCCGTTCTGCTTCACATCCTCAATATTTTCTTTTATTTCTTTTTGCAAATCTTGGAGCTCATTCTTTAATTTTTGTCCCTCAGGAGTTGAGAATTGCTTTTGTTCTTGTAGCATTTGCTCTACTGTCTTTTGGGCTTGAGACTGGTCCATCTGCAATCTTTGATACTGCGATTGTGCTTCAGGAGACATATTTCCATTTTGCCCATATTTCCCATTACCTTCCATCATTTGCCGCATCATTTCATTAATTGCTTGCTGTTGTGCAGCCAATTGTTGCAAGCGTTGAGTGAAGCCACTGCTTCCGCCTGAGCCTTGCTGAGGTTGCCCGCTACCCCCTGGATTGGGACAGCTCCCATTTGATTGCTTCATTTGTGAAAGCATCTGTTGCATTTGAGAAAGCGCAGAATTGATATTTCCAAGTGCTTCCTTTTGACTCTTTGTTATATTTGGAATTCTTCTATCTGTGAAGTTTTCCATTGCTTCGTTCATATTTTGCAGTGCTGATGAAATTTCTTCTGCCATTTGTGGAGTTACACCAAATGATTTCTCGCTCAATTCCGAAAGACGTTGTGCTATCCGCATTAAATTTTCAAAATTCTCTTGTTGCTCCTGACCTAATTGAGGCAATAATGCAGAATTATAATCTATTTTTGATAATTTTTCAAGCAATTGTTCTTGATCCTTAGATACTTCCATCATATCTGATACAGCCTTTTGCATTTGTCGAATTGCTTCTTCTGACGACCGTTTTGCCATTTCATCACGAAGCTTCTGCATCTTTTGTTTAAAATCTGCAAGATTTTGAGAAGCTTTTTGCATTGAATTTGATGCTTTATTTTGATTTCCTTTCTGCATCTGTTCTGATGCTTCTTGCATTTGTTCCTGAGTGTTGTCGGTTTGAAGAGCTTGCTCAGCATCTTTTAACTCTGCTTTTGGCATATCTTCATCTTTAAGCTTATTCATTAATTTTTCAATTTCCTGAAGCTCCTTATCGATTGATTGGACTTCTTTTTTCAACTGTTCCTGTTTTTTTGCAATATCCTGCTGCTGTTCTTTTGAAAGATTCTTTTGATTAGCTTGATTTTTCAAATCTTCTTGAGATTCCTGCAATTTTTCTGCTCGGCGATTGAGAGCATCTATTTTTTGTTCCAATTGAAGCCGTTGCAGTATCTTCATTGTCCTCTCGATACTTTGCTTAAATTGTTCCTCATTAAAAGTAAAATTCTTTAAAGCTTTTTCCATCTCTTCTTTTGAGATGTTCTTCAGTGCTTCTTGGATTTTGTTTTGTAATTTTTGCAATTCAGGCGAATTTACTTCTTTCATAAGCTTTTGCAATTCCAAATATTTTTGCAATGTCTCTTGCGATATTAATTTGTTTTGATTCATTTCCTGTGTTGATTGGCTCAATTGCTTTTGCAAATTCTCCATCTTTTGCATTACATTCTCTTGACGCTTTAATATATCTTCTGCTTTTTTCTGCTGTTCCCAAGTTAATTGCTTTTGATTTGGATTTTTCTGCAAATCGCGCTGCAAGCTCTCGGCATCCTTTTTAATATCTGATACTTCTTGAATAAGTTTGTTTATATCTTGTTGAATATTCTCTTGCTTTGACTCGTTTTCTGCTAATACATCTTCAAGCGATGGCAAAATTGCTATCAATACTTGCGAGCGTGCAGTCTTAGGTCCTGATATTATATCATTATCTGCGACTTCTACAAAAAATTCATATCGATCATTTGGTACAATATCCAGTTGCTTCAAATTCCATACAAACGGTATTTCTACACTCAATCCATTATAAATTATCGGAATATTAACGGAACGAAACTCTTTATCTGGTTCAGAAAATTCCGAATATGCTAATCTATAATATAATTTTAAATATGAAAATCCATAATCATCTGTTATACCAATTTGCATTGGCAAAATAGCATCATCGGTTAATTTCACATTATACATAGGTTGAATTACTCGCACTGATGGATATTCATCTTGCATTACAATTACACCATATTGAACAGGTTGTTCATTTTCCTCATTATTCTTATCATAGACTTTGAAATAGTAGCTTCCTGATTTAGTTATCTTCATTGAACCAGATGCTATATTTTTATTTACTGAAAGTGGAATAATAGAGGTATCTTGCTTTGAAGTGGAATCCTTTGCATTATCCAAAAAGTATATTTTTGCAGATCCCAAATCCTTGTTCGCTGTGATTTGAAAATAGACATTAGACCCGCGCAATGCTGTAATATCCCCATTTTGTTCATTAATTGGGCGAGGACTTAAATGAGTATATGATGGAAAATGCACCTCTCCATTGATAGAGCGTATCTCAGGCTTATCATATACGACGATTTTGCCAGTATCTGTTCGAACGGGTTCGCCAAGCCAATCAGCTTCCGCATAAAATTCAAATGTAGATTTAATATTTGTAAAATAATAATTAAATGTGTTTGATGTATCTAATTGTAATGTATATGAATCATATTCATTGCTTGATTCCTCTTTAACATATAATTTAATCGATTCAGGGGGAACACCATCTGCTTTAACAGTGATGCGCACATTTGAATTTTTTAATATTTTTTGATATTTTGGTTGTATTTTTAATGTGTATGGTGCGGGTGGAGTATATGATGTGCTCCAATTTTGTATGCGGTTCATTGCTGACAATAAAGAATTTGATGACGTTGCAAAAATCACTACTGTCACTAATAATGCACCAATCATATATAGCAAAGACCTTTGGAATTTCTTTTTATCTATTATAACATTGAAATCCTTTCCCTCTGATGCTTTATATGCTTCTTGAAATGAAGCTTCTATTAAGCTGCGTGAAATTCCCTGCAACGATTTGCTTCGGGATACTAATTGCAATGAATTTGATAATCTATCTTGTACATCGGGATAATACCATCCAATCCGCAATGCAAGCTCATCAAATTGAATGCTTTTTGATATGCCTAATAATTTTAATAATGGAGGAACGCTAAAAATTCCAAATGGTACAATCAAACTGAGCCAAATTAACCCATAAAAAATCAATCTCACCGCTGATGAAAAATTTCCAAAATGCTCCAATGCAGAAAATAATGTGGTTGCTAATGCAAATGTTCCAATTGCAATAAACAAACCCGCTAATGCATCAAGCAGATACATTCTTCTTTTTGTAGCACTTAGCTTTTGTTCAGTTTTTTTATAATAGTTTATATTATCCATAATTATTAACTTTTTAATGAGTTAATGCCCACACTACAATATTTGTCCCGAATCGCAAGGCTTCTTCGCGTTTTGCGGGTGGGTCGTTATGCACTTCAGGATCTGCCCATCCATCGCTTGGGTTGCTTTCATAAGTATAATAAACACATAATCTACCATTATAAAATAATCCAAATCCCTTAGGTGGTTTATTGTCGTGTTCGTGCGTTTTAGGCGGTCCTTGAGGAAATTTGTAATGTATCGAATATAATCCGTAAGAAAATGGCAATTCTCGAAAATCTTGGTCGGGAAATACTTTCTTCATTTCGCTCCGTATAGATTGATCCAAACCATAGTCATCATCTATATAAAGAAATCCCCCATTTTGTAAATATGCCCGTAAATTACGTACCTCGACATCCGAAAATTTCATATTTCCGTGTCCCGTGATAAATAAAAAAGGATATTCGAAAATTTTATCGCTTGCTAAATCGACATACTGATATCCTGGATTTGTGGAAATATTTGTATTTTGTGCTATATATTTCAATAAATTATAATCAGCAGATTGGTCATTATACCAATCGCCACCACCCGAATATTTCACCCGCCCAATTACAAAATCGCTCGTCTGCTTTTGCGCAAATATCGTATTTCCAATTGATAAAATGAAAAATATAGCTGCGATTATAAATTTATATTGATTCTTTATCATTTCTCTTATTTTATATAACTAATAAACGATTATAGCCCAATAGAATTATAAAATCTATATCTCGGTGTATTCGATCTGTCTTTTTTTCCTTAATCTCGTCTTATAATAATTAACTTTTTCTCTTCTCTCTCAAAATAATCAAATCCCTTAAGTTTAATCGGTCTTTCCTCAATTTTAATTGATTTTG
>DAOTPH010000013.1:0-19055 GCA_035451765.1 Bacteroidota bacterium
GAGCTCTTGGGACATATCGTGGTGGCTGATATCTAGGTTCATTTTCTGCCATAAATTTCCTCTTATTTTATTAATAAATAAAAATATAAATACGAAATTTATATAATTTTGTTTCGTTTAAAGATCATTTTAATTATTATTCATTTAGGAACAATATACATAATCAAATATATGAAAATCATAAAAATTTACATTCTTTTACTTTTCGTATTGTTTTGCACATTTTCTATAAATGCTCAAATAGATGGCAACCATAATATTACAATCGCTATAGTACCTGATTCCTCATATCTTACAGGAATTGATGAAATTACAATATCACAGCCAACTTTACAATTAGAATTACATCTTTTGCGAAGTCTGAATATTTTGCAAATACAATCTGAAAATTATAATTATAAAATTGATTCATTAGATAATTATTACAATAAAATAACGTTTGTATTAAAAGATAAAAATAATAAAATCTCAAAAGAAATACTGAAAATTTCTTATAATGGCAAAATTTACAATAATCCCGAAGATATTAATTTGACTCAGCGACATTCCAATTCTGTTGGCATTATTTCTGCAAAAAAAGATGAAGGAATTTATCTTCCTCCAGGTTCATTTTATCCCGAATTAGTTAATGAATTATCCAATTTTACAATCAGAGCAAGCATTCCCGAGGAATTTACTTTAATAACAAGTGGCGACGCTGAATCAAGCATTGCAAGTCCTTTCAAAAAATATATATTTCAGACAAATTTTCCAATGGATGAAATTACATTAGTTGGCGGCAGATATATAGAAAAATCAAAAGAATTTGATGGGAAAAAATTTACAATATATACTTATGATTCCACAACACAAGCAGATAAATATCTAGACGCATCAATTAATTATTATAAATTATATACAAATTTGTTTGGTGCTTATCCATATCAATCATTTGCGATTGTTGATAATTTTTTTGCAACAGGATTTGGTATGCCTGGCTATACATTACTTTCGGGGAAATTATTGAATATGCCGTGGGTTCTACTTTCGCCCGGCTCACTTGCTCACGAATTTGTGCACAATTGGTGGGGCAATAGTGTTTATACAGATTATGAAAAAGGCAATTGGTGCGAGGCATTAACTACCTTTTCCGCAAATTATTATTATAATGTTATAACAAATAACGAAGCAGGTGCAATCGATTGGCGAAAGAAAGCATTGCTTGCTATTAACAATTTGCCAAAAGAAAAGAATTATCCCATAATCGATTTTAAGTATCAAAAAGATGAATATGATGCAGTAATTGGTTATGACAAGGGTGGATTTATATTTTATGAAATTTATAAATTGATTGGAAAGGATAATTTTTTCAATTCATTGAAAAGCTTTGCGAATAATTTCCGAGGGAAAAAGGCTTATTGGAACGATTTAATTAAAGAATTTTCAAAATATTCACCAAAAATTGAAAATAAATATTCCCTTGATAACATTATCAATAAATGGCTAAACTCCTCAGATATACCGACAATCAATTTGGAAAGTGTCAAAAAAAATGGTAATAAAATTAATATAAAAATTCATAAAAGTAATGATTTTGTGCTTTCGTTGCCAATTCTTTTTATTGGTGAAAAAGATTCTTCTAAACAATATTTTGTGATAGATGGCGAAAATACAATGATTAAGTGCACTCCGAAATTTGATGTAAAAAAGATTGAAATTGACCCTGAATATGAAGTTTGCCGCACATTATATGATTGGGAAAAGCCATATAATTTTAATCGCACCCTAGCAGCAAAGCCCATTATAATTATACCTGATGCTAATTCACCAGATTACCAAATTGCTACTCAGATCATTCAAGAAATGAAAAAAAGTGGATGGGATTTTCCTGTGAAAATGGCAAAGGAAATTTCTCAAAATGATATTAATCAAAATTCAATAATTCTTTTAGGGAATATTCAAAATAATGAAATAATTAAGAATGAGTTAAAAAATTTACCAAAGAACATTTCCATAACTGATAAGGCAATTAAATTCAATGAAAAAGAAAATTTATCAAATCAATCAATAATGCTTGCTAATATCGATCATCCAACCAATCCCGATAAACTTTGCACAATCTTGTATTTCGATGGCTTAAAAAATATAGCGCCATTAAAGAGAGTATTTCATTATAAAAGCTATTCTCTTGTCGTTTTGGATATTAATAAAACGGGTAAGCCTTTATTTGATATGGAAATTTTCCCAAATATATCAGACAAAAGTCAAATGCAATATGAATTTAAATAAAATAATTTACTTATTTTTGTAATAATTACATAATTTCCAAATTATATGGAAGCAATTCAAGCATTTTTTGCAAATCCAGATGTAGCATATTTGCTATTAATATTAGGATATCTAGGAATTCTATTCGAGGTTGCCACCCCTGGCGCCACATTCCCAGGTGTTGTAGGAACAATATCCTTATTATTAGCAATATATTCATTAAGTTTATTGCCAATAAACCTTACAGGGTTAATTTTGCTTACAATTGCTTTTATTTTATTTATTCTCGAAGTTAAGGTCACAAGTTATGGAATATTGACATTTTTAGGATTGCTTTCATATATTTTTGGTTCATTATATTTATTTGATAATGAGGTTAATATGAGTGTTTCTCCTGCATTAATAATTATATCAAGCATAATTCTTGCTGCATTTACAGTATTTTTATTATATCTTGGGCTTAAAGCGCAAAAAAATCGGAAAGCAACAGGAGCTAATGCCCTCATTGGTCGCGAAGGTATAGCTTTGCAAGATATATTTCCAAACACTAAAGGTGATGTCAAAATCGAGGGTGAACATTGGCGCGCAATTAGCAATGAATTTATTAAAGAAGGTGAGACTATTATTGTTAAAGATGTAAAAGACTTAACATTAATTGTTGAGAGACCCAATAAATAGTTCTTTCACCTTTTCTCCTTTACATTTTACACTTTACACTTTACACTTTACACTTTCTATATTACTTGTTGCGTTGAAAATCGCGGTCTGAAAATAGTTAATAAGAAAAATAAAGCAACACAAAATGCACCAATTGAAGAAATCAAAAATGTTGCTCTTGGTGAAAACGTATTCCATATAAATCCCGCAAGTGAAGAAGCCAAAAGCGTAGCAATACTTGCAAAGCTATTATAAAAGCCAAGTGCCGTAGCCGTTTTCGATTTATCAACAATATTGGTGATTAACGCTTTTGAAATTCCTTCAGTGGCTGATGCATAAAATCCATAAATAAAAAACAAAACAAAGAATACCCACCAAGCATTTACAAAACTGTATGCACCATAAACCACAGCAAAAGCAAATAATCCTGAAATAATAATTTTCTTTTGTCCAATCCTATCAGAAAGAATTCCTACAGGATAACTTAATGCAGCATAAACAAGATTATAAAAAATATATGTTCCAATTACTTGAGTATCACTTAAACCTTTATATTTTAAATATAACAGAAGGAAAGTATCAGCGCTATTAATTAATGTAAAAAATAGCAATCCTGAAACAATCAATTTATATTGTGGAGTTGCTTCCTTCCAATACTTTAAAAAAGTAAAGAAACCAACTTTTTGCTTTTCTTGGTGAATTTCTTGTTTTTTATCTTTTACCAGAAATGATAATAAAATTGCAAATATTCCAGGAATTATCGAAATTGCAAAGAGCTTTGCATATTGACCAGGGGAAAAATAGAGAAAAATCAATGCAATAATAGGACCAATTGCTGCACCAACTGTATCCATACTACGGTGAAATCCAAAAACACGTCCTTTATTTTCAGGTGTTGTATAATCTGAAAGTAATGCATCGCGGGCACTAGTTCGCACACCTTTGCCAAGACGCTCTATTGTTCTAACACTAAAAACCCAAACTGGATTTGTAAAAAGTGCAATCAATGGTTTAGCAACTGCGCTCATTGTGTAACCAATTCTTACAAAAATTGCTCGCTTCTGAAGGGAATCAGATAAATTTCCAAAATATCCTTTTGAAATGCCTGCAACAGCTTCAACCAGCCCTTCCAAAATTCCAATTAATAGCACAGAAAAGCCAATCGAACGCAAGTATATTGGCATAATTGGATATAGCATCTCGCTTGCAATATCTGTTAGCAAGCTTACTACTGACAAAATTAAAATTGGACGGGTTATAATTTTTGATTTAGCAGAAGGATTAAGATTTTCCATAGCAAAATCGAATAAAGAATGCAAAATTAAGAATTATGATGATTATTGACGTCTAATTTTTAGATCTTGTAAATTTAAGTAAAATAATATCGTCTATTTTTAATATATAAATGCAAACAATTTATGTCTGACCAAAATAATATAATCGAAGAAGTTACTCAAAGTGAATATAAATACGGCTTTGTTTCCAATATTGAACAAGAAATTGCCCCAAAAGGATTGAATGAAGATATAATTCGCTATATATCTCAAAAGAAAAATGAACCTAGTTTTATATTGGAATTTCGATTAAAAGCTTATAGAAGTTGGCAAAAAATGAAAGAGCCAACATGGCAAAAAGTGCATTATCCACCAATAGATTACCAAAATATACATTATTATGCTGCTCCAAAAATATCATCAAAACCAAAAAATATAGAAGATATTGACCCTGAAATCCGTAGAACTTACGATAAATTAGGAATACCATTGGAAGAACAGAAAGTACTTTCGGGTGTCGCGGTCGATGCTATATTGGATAGCGTTTCTGTGGCAACAACATTTAAAGAGAAATTGCAGGATTTAGGTATAATATTTTGTCCAATTTCAGAAGCGATTCAAGATTATCCCGATTTAGTAAAGCAATACCTTGGCAGTGTTGTTCCCTATTCTGATAATTACTTTGCAGCATTGAATTCAGCAGTATTTTCTGATGGTTCATTTGTTTATATTCCAAAAGGCGTGCGATGTCCTATTGAATTATCTACATATTTCAGAATAAATGCAGCACAGACGGGACAGTTCGAGCGAACATTAATTATTGCTGATGAAGGAAGTTATGTAAGCTATCTTGAGGGATGCACTGCACCAATGCGAGATGAGAATCAATTACACGCTGCAATTGTTGAGCTTTACGCACATAAGAATGCAGAAATTAAATATTCAACAGTACAAAATTGGTATCCCGGCGATAAAGAAGGACGCGGTGGCATCTATAATTTTGTAACTAAGCGCGGTATGTGCGCAGGCGATAATTCTAAAATTTCCTGGACACAAGTGGAAACAGGCTCGGCAATTACTTGGAAATATCCATCGTGCATTCTCAAAGGCGATAATTCGATAGGCGAATTTTATTCTGTCGCATTGACTAATAATTATCAGCAAGCTGATACGGGAACAAAAATGTTCCATATTGGCAAAAACACTCGCTCACGCATTGTTTCAAAAGGTATATCAGCAGGCAAGAGCGATAATTCATATCGGGGATTGGTAAGAGTAGCAAAATCTGCTGAAAATGCACGGAATTACTCACAATGCGATTCACTTCTGATTGGTGACCAATGTGGTGCACACACTTTCCCATATATTGAAATTGAAAATAATACTGCAATTGTTGAACACGAAGCAACAACTTCAAAAATTTCTGATGAAAACATCTTTTATTTAAATCAAAGAGGAATTTCCACTGAAGATGCGGTAGGATTGATTATCAATGGATATGCAAGGGAAGTAATTAAGCAGCTACCAATGGAATTTGCTGTAGAAGCACAAAGATTATTATCGCTAAGTCTTGAAGGCTCAGTTGGTTAAAATAGAAATTCTAATATAATTTTAAAATAAATCTAAATAAATAATTATTTATTATATAATTACTATAATTATAAGCAATAAAAGGAGATTACAGTGTCATTATTGAAAATAACAAATTTGAAAGCAGGAATTGAAGAAAAAGAAATACTTCACGGAATAAATCTTGAAATAAATCCTGGCGAGGTTCACGCAATTATGGGACCCAACGGTTCAGGAAAAACTACTCTTGCCTCAGTTTTAACAGGCAAAAAAGAAATCATAGTATTTGATGGAAATGTCGAATTCGAAGGTAAAAATTTACTGGAACTAGCTCCTGAAGAACGAGCGCGTTTGGGATTGTTTCTCGCGTTTCAATATCCAGTAGAAATACCAGGCGTTTCGAATGCTAATTTTTTACGTCTTGCTTTAAATGAAAAGCGAAAATATCAAGGACTTGACCCGATAGAACCTGCACAATTTTTTAAATTACTGCGTGAAAAAGCAAAAATTGCAAAGATGGATGCAAGCTTTTTAAATCGCGGCTTAAACGAAGGATTTTCGGGTGGCGAGAAAAAGCGAAATGAAATATTTCAAATGATTATGCTTGAGCCAAAACTTGCTATACTCGATGAAACAGATTCGGGTTTGGATATAGATGCTTTAAAAATTGTTGCTGAAGGCGTAAATCAAATGCGGGATCCACAGCGTTCATTTTTAATTATTACGCATTATCAGAGATTGCTGGATTATATTGTGCCTGATTTTGTCCACGTCTTATATAATGGTAAAATTGTTATGTCAGGAACAAAGGAACTCGCATTGGAGCTTGAAGCAAAGGGTTATGATTGGATAAAAGAAGAATTTGCCACAAATTAATATTGATGAAATATGAAATTAGATGAGATTAAAGAAAATATAGATATATTATATCGAGATGATTGCACAAAATTAAATTATTTATCACATTCTATCGATTTTTTAAAAAATAATAATCTACCAAACTCAAAAAATGAGCTTTGGAAATACACATCTTTATCAAGTATAAAAGATATCGACTTTGTGCTAGGTAAAGATGAAAAAATAAGCAATTGGTCAATCGATGATTTATATAAAATCAACGACATTCCTCAAAATACAGCAATTATACCTATTATAAGTGGTAAATTTAAGAGCAACTTAATTAATATAGATGATAGATTTTCTATCGAAGAAAGCGAAATTAAAGACTTAAACCACGAATCCAAAAATTATCATCCAAATCAATCAGTTGAGGCTGATTATTTCTATAATCTAAATTCAGCTCTGGCTCTAAAGGAAATCAATTTAAAAATCCATAGAAATACTGAAAATATTCAGATACTATTTTTATTTATAGCGCAAAGCGAGAGCAATACCTTTGTTTCTCCACGCATTAGAATAGAATTAGAAGAAAATACAAATGCAAAAATTGCATATAAATTTATTAATTTTTCAAAAAGTGAGATATTTTCAAATCTATTTTCTGAAATTATTCTAAATCAAAATGCATTACTTGATTTTTATATAATAGAAAATGAATTAAATAACTTTCAATCAATAAATAATATCAATATAATTCAGAATCGCGATAGCAAATTTACTTCAAATATATTTACTTATAACTCAAAATTTATTAGGAACTTTTTGCGGGTATATTTTGCTGAAGAAAATGCTGAGGCTCAATTAAATGGATTATTTATGGGATATAATGACAATCTAATTGATAATCATATACTTATAGAACATATCCAGCCAAATTGCTTTAGCAATCAATTATATAAAGGAATACTAAATGATAATTCTACAGGTATATTCAATGGTGCAATATTAGTCCATCCACACGCTCAGAAGACAAATGCTTTTCAAGTAAATCGGAATCTTCTAACATCTGAATCTGCAAAAGTATATACTAAACCTGAATTAGAAATATATGCAGACGATGTGAAATGTTCCCACGGTGAGGCAACAGGAGTAATTGATGAAGAAATGTTGTTTTATATGCAATCACGTGGAATATCAGAAGAAAATGCAAGACGCTTACTTTTAGAAGCTTTTGCTATGGATGTACTTAATAAATTCGGATGGGAAGAAATTAAAAATTCACTAATTAGCAATATTTCAAAGGAATTAGGAATTTAATATTCTTTTGATTCTGCTTTTCTTTCAAGACGTATTTTTTCAATTTTTCCAAGTTTGTCGATAACAGCAGATTTCAAATCAATATTACGTGAATTTACATAATTCATTAATGCTATAAATACATCAGCAGATTCATATTGATAATCTAAGGGATTTACGTCCCTACCTTTCCATTGTTTCTTTTCAAGATTTGCTAACTCTCCTGCTTCACCATTTAATTCGAGGCAAAAAAATTCAGGTGATCGCTGTGGGAAATGATTATATTGATATTCATTAAATTTCAACTGTATTTGCCCAAGATTATTTGCTATTGTATTGATTAATTCTTCAAATTCTTTGTTCATACTACTTTTCTTTTAACAATTCATCAATAGTAGGACGCTCAACAGATTTTGGAATTTTGTAGCCCATCGGCATTGCTTTTGAATTCTCTTTTTTTACATTTGCCACCTGAGAAAATGGTTTAATAATTATTTGATTAGATTCAATTTTTGTTTTAAAAATATTTAATGAATCAAGAGAATAAAAGAAGCTATTCATCGGTATGATAATTTCATTATTATAATTTAAAATAGTTAAATTGTATTGTTGGATTTTTGTTTCTCCATTTATTTCCACTTTCGCAAAATAAGAAAAAGGCAAAAAAGTAAATTTTGCAAAGCCCAAATCAATCTTATAATTATTAATTATATTAGCTTTATTTTTAAATAAATACGATAATTGGTTAATAGAAATATAATTTTTATTATTTATATTATATGATTCAATTATTTTATTAGAATTATTATAAATAACATTAAATTTCTCTTTCTTCAAAGATTGAGCATTGCAAACTAAGGGTATAAGAAATAAAATGAAATATATAATTTTTTTATTCATTGATTTTAAAATTTAATATATATTATATCGACTTATTTAATATTACTTTTATTTTATATGGAAAAATTCTTTTTAAAATTATATAGAATTCTGAATTTTAATGTTCCTGATTCAGAAAATCACACACAAAACACAACAACTTCCATACCACTTATAACAACGGGTTCAATAGTAGCAGGGACAATTTTTAGAACTGCAATAATAATGGTAATTGTACTTGCAATAAATGGCATATTTGATTTACGGACGCATTGGGTCATAATATTACTTGCTATTTGGTTTTTAGTAGCATATCCTGCATATAAAAAATATCAAAAATTTAATGAAGAAGAGGATATACTCAGTGAGAGTATAATTTGTGGTAGTTGTATCCATTATGACAAATCAGCTCAGCTTTGCACTATTTACGACCAGCACGTAAAAGAAGATTATATCCCTTGTGATGGACTTGATTGGGAACCGCGAAGTAAAGAAATCTAATTTCAAACGAGTCCATTTTTTATTGCATAATGAGTCAGCTCAGCATTTGTTTTCATCTTTAATTTCTCAAGTATACGAATTCTATATGTACTAATAGTATTAACACTTAGACCTAATTCCTTGGCGATAGTTGTTATAGTTTTTCCTGAAGCAATATAGCACATAACCTGAAACTCTCTATCCGATAAAATTTCGTGCAGGGGTACCTTTGAATCTGATGTAACACTCGTTGCAAGGATATCGGCAAGTGATGGAGATATATATTTCTTACCTTCCACAACACGCCTAATTGCTGTAATTATCTCTTGAGGTTCAGTTTGTTTATTGATATAACCTGCTGCTCCAGCTTTTAAGACACGAATTGCATATTGCTCTTCGGGGTATACAGTAAAAATAATTACAGGAAGATCTGGCTTTATTTGTTTTAATTCTCGCAAAGTAATCAATCCATCTTTCCCCGGCATTGAAATATCCAGTAATACAACATCATACTTGTAATTTTTAACTTTATCCAAAAGCTCATTACCTGATGATGCTTCATCAGTTACGATTATATCTTCTGTTGTTTCAAGTATTTGGCTAATTCCTTTCCTCACAACAGCATGGTCATCTACAATTATAACCCTTATTAACCTTGAAGCCATATTTCTCTCCAAAATAATTTCAAAATTAATTAATCGGAACGTTTATTAGAATAGTCGTTCCAACATTTAAAACAGAACCTATAGAAATCTTTCCTCCAATCAAATTCACTCGTTCTTTCATACCAAGAAGCCCGAGAGAATTAGGGTCGTCAAGAATTTCTTTTTTTATTCCTATACCATTATCAGATACTTTTAATTCAATATTATTATTAATTACTTCCAATGACACATCCACTCGGGTTGCTTTTGAATGGCGTGCAATATTTGTCAATGCTTCTTGAAAAACGCGAAATATTGCTATACTTTTATTTTCTGACAATTCAATATCATCTTCGGGAATCAAATACTTGCACCTTAATCCTGTCTGTTTTTGGAATTCCTTAGCTTGCCATTCAATTGCCGCTACAAGTCCAAAATGGTCAAGAATAGATGGCCTCAATTGAGACGAAATTCTTTGTAATGTTTTTATTGTTTGTTCAATAGAAACCATCATTTCATTTAATTTCTTTTCAAGTACATCTTCTCGCAAAAATCGCTTTTTTAATAGCAAATTAATATCAAGCTTTAATGCTGTTAGGGAATGGCCAATTTCATCATGAATTTCACGAGCGAATTCTTTCCGTTCTTCTTCACGAACCATTTCTAAATGATTAGCAAGCTTTTCAATTTGTTCGCGTGATTTTTTTAGTTCATTTTCTGCTTCTCGTCTTCTATCAATATTAGTTAAAATACCTCGAATAATTATTGAATTATCATCCTCCCTTGAAAATTTAAATTCTTCATTAACCCATAAGGCTTTTCCCCCCTTTGTCATAATTCGATATTCTATGTCTTTTAATGCTTGTCCTATGCCCGATGAATTATGAAAGTATTTAAAAATTTCTTTATCCTCATCAGCTATAATTTTATCAAAATATACAATTTCTTGAGTCAATTCTTTTTCATTATAACCTGTTAGTTCAATAACATTTCCAAAAATTTTATTTATTTTAAAATTGCTATCCATAGAAATATAAATACCATTGAATAATGAAGCAAATTCACGTAGCAGATTTTGACTCTGTATCATTCTATCAATCTCATTCTGATATAATGAATAATTCTGGCTTAATAATATAATTACTTGATTGGACTCCTTTTCATCATATCTTGCATTGATAATTAATTTTCGATAAGTACTATCTTGCATATAAAGCTCCAATTCAATTGGATATTTATATTCCTTAGTCAGACTTTGAATGTAATGTTCAAATTTCTCAATATCGCCTATCCATATCATTTCTTTTAAATTTGTTATACCTTTTTCCTCAATTTTAAATAAATTATTTAAATTTTTTGAATACTTAATAATTTTACTATTAGTTTTATTAATTACTAAATATCCTAAGAAAATACTTTCCTCAAATAACTCTAAAAAATCTTTATCCATTAATATTTTATTTATTCTTAAAGTATATAAACGTATTAAATTAAAATTTCTTAATTACAATTTAAGGAATTATGAATATAATTGTTAAAAAAAATCCAGAAATTAATATTTCTGGATTTAATTTACAGTAGTCTATCTCAAATATCAATCTTTTTCAATATTCGGTCCGAGCATTTTCTCGGGGCGTACATATTTATCAAATTCTTCTTCTGTTAATAATTTCAATTCGAGTGCAGCTTGCTTCAAAGTTAAGTTATTCTGATGAGCATATTTTGCAATTTTTGCGGCATTATCATAACCAATATAAGGATTTAATGCTGTAACAAGCATTAATGTATTTTGTAAATAATAATCAATTTTTTCCTTATTTGGTTTAATACCTTTTGCACAATGTTCATTGAACATTCGTGCAGTATCAGATAACAATCTAACGCTCTGTAAGAAATTATAAATTAAAACAGGTTTAAAGACATTTAGTTCAAAATTGCCTGACGCACCCGCCATATTTACAGCAACATCATTTGCAATAACCTGAACTGCTACCATAGTCATAGCTTCAGATTGTGTTGGATTAACCTTGCCAGGCATAATTGAAGAGCCGGGCTCATTTTCAGGTATAATCAACTCCCCTATTCCGCATCTTGGACCCGACGCAAGCCAGCGTATATCATTTGCTATTTTCATAAACGATGCAGCAACAGTTTTCAATGCGCCGTGAGCAAATACAAGAGCATCATGAGCAGCAAGTGCTTCAAATTTATTTGGAGCTGGCACAAATGGTAATCCGGTCATTTCAGCTATTTTGCTTACAGCAAGTTCTGAGAATTTTGGATGAGTATTTAGACCTGTTCCAACGGCTGTACCTCCAAGAGCAAGCTCATAAATACCTGGTAATACAGACTTCACTCTTTCAATTCCATTTTTTAATTGCTGAACATAGCCGGAAAATTCTTGACCTAAAGTAAGCGGGACAGCATCTTGCAAATGCGTTCGACCAACCTTTATAATATCTTTAAATTCAATAGACTTTGCTTCAAATGTATCTTTTAAAGCAATAAGTGCAGGTAAAAGACGATGATTTATTTCTTCTGCAGCAGCAATATGCATCGCAGTCGGAAATGTATCATTAGAACTTTGTGATTTATTTACGTCATCATTGGGATGAATTGGTTTTTTACTACCCATCACTCCGCCCGCAATTTCTATTGCCCGGTTTGAAATAACTTCATTAGCATTCATATTCGACTGCGTTCCTGAACCTGTCTGCCAAATTGAAAGCGGGAAATGTGCGTCAAGTTTTCCATCAATCACTTCTTCAGATGCTTTAACAATTAGTTCCATCTTTTCTTTTGTCAATAAGCCAAGTTCATAATTAGCAAGTGCAGCAGCTTTTTTCAATATTCCCATTGCACGGATGATTTCGCGAGGCATTTTCTCTGTGCCTATATCAAAATGAATTAATGAGCGGGCTGATTGAGCACCATAATACATATTATTGGGAACTTCAATTTCACCTATTGAGTCCTTTTCAATACTATATTCCATTTGTTATCCCTCAATTAAACAATAAAAAATAAATTTATGAAAAAATATAATTATACTTTAAACAATTAATATAATTTAATATTCATTTAATATTTTAAGAAGCATCTTGTTTTTAATATTTAAAATCAAATTTTTGTTCTTATATCAACAGCATAAATTTCATCACCCATCGCAATCAATGGATTTATATCCATTTCACTAATATCGGGAGCAACTCTAGTTAATTCAGAAATTCTCAATATAATATCTATTAATTTCTCCTGATTAATTCCTTTTTGTCCACGAATTCCTTCAATTAATGGATAGCTTTTTATAGACTTAATAAGTCTTTCTGCTGCTTTCCTACCGAATGGAGCTAACTGATATACAACATCCTTAATAACTTCAATAAAGATTCCTCCTAGACCAAAGAAAATCAAATGTCCAAAATTTTCCTCTCTCTTTACGCCAATATAAAGCTCAGTTCCTTTTAGCATTGGCTGAATCAAAGCACCATCAGCGCCAGGTATTGCCATAATGTTTGCAAAAGCCCTGTGTAATTCATTAATATTCTGAATATTTAAAATTACACCTCCAACATCTGTCTTATGAATTGGACCGGTTACCTTCATTACCGCAGGATATACAATTTTATCCGCAATTTTATCAATATCATCTGCATTTTTTACAATCATTTCTGGAACACGTTGAACTCCAATAGCATCTAAGAGCTTAGCATTATTTTGGGGAGATAAAAATTTACCCTTTTCTGAATTTTTTATAATTGCTTGAATTGAATTTGAATCAAAATCAAATGATGGAAGATTTTCTTCTATTAATTTTGGTGAATTATAAACCCGCGCTATTCCTTCTGCAAGCCGTGTTTCATCATGAAATATTGTATTTCCTAACGAAATAAAATAATCTGTTGCTTCCTTTGTTTGAACAGGAGACGGCAAAACAGGAAATATCGGCTTTACTGATTTTTTTATCTTCTCATCCAATACAGTGTAAACAGGTGTATTATCAAATAAGCCCGGCGATCCAAATATAACTACACTTCCATCAATATTGGTAAATTTATTTTCAACATAATCCAAAATTATACCTAATTGCTCAGCTGTACCTGTTGCTAAGAAATCAATTGGATTAGAAACCGAAGATCCATAAAACAATTTGCTCAATAATTCATTTGCATCCTTTCCTTCTAGCTTTGGAACATTAAATCCATCTCTTGTAAGCTGGTCAGTACATAGAATTCCAGGACCGCCTGCATGAGTAATTACTGCAATATTTCGTCCTTTTAATTCTTTAAACATTAATACACTAGCAACAGTCACCAATTCATCCCTGCTATAGCAACGAATAACACCTGCCTTTTTAAATAATGCATCTACAGCTGTATCAGATCCAGCCAATGCACCTGTATGTGATGATACTGCACGTGCTCCCGATTCTGTTGTTCCTGCTTTTAAGGCAATAATTTTAGCCCCTTTCTTAATTAATGAAGTAGAATGTTTATAAAATTTTGAGGGATTGTGAATCTGTTCCACATACATCATCTTTACTTTTGAAACTTCGTCAGAAAATGTCTCATCCCAATATTCGATAACTTCCTCAACCCCAATTTGCGCACTATTTCCTACCGAATACACACTTGCAAAAGGCAATCCTTTTAATATTCCTTGCTCAACAATAAAAACTGCTGTTGCACCAGAACCCGTAACAAAATCAACACCATGAATATCCAATTTTGGAATTGCACCTGCAAAAACACCTGCATAATTTGTATTAAGAATACCAATACTATTAGGACCAATTAAATTTGCATTATATTTCTCAACAATTTGCAAAAGCTCTTTTTCTAATTTTTTGCCTTCTTCATTTAACTCTCCAAATCCTGCTGAAAATACAATAAATCCACGTGTATTTTTATTCTTTGCAAGATATTCTACTGTTTCATTTACAGCATTCGCTGCAATCGCAATAATTGCACAATCTGTTTCAGGCAACTGAGAAATATTATTATAGCATTTTAGCCCTTGAATCGTAGATTCTTTTGGATTAACAGGATAAATTTCTCGTGGATAATGAGCAGTAAAAAGATTCTTAATTACCTTACCACCAGGTTTTGTAGTATCGTTTGAAGCACCAATAATAGCAATATTTTTCGGATTTAAAATTGAATTATTTAGCATAATTTTATGATTTATTAAAATTTCAAAATTGAAAAATTTAAAATTAACTCTTTTAAGAAAAACAGGCAAATTTTCTAAAATTATCAGACAAGTTCACGCAACAGATGGCTTTAGCCATCTGCAATTCCTTATATCATCAGAGGGCTGAGGTCCTCTGTTGCGATTGTGCAATTTAATGATATATAATACGTTAATAAAAAATTATATATTCATTAATGATTTTTTGCTAATTTTGAATTCGTGGAAAATATAAGTATATGGGATGCTAATTTTGTAGTTGTTGATACCGAAACAACAGGACACTCTCCCCTCCAAAATCGAATTATGGATATTGCTGCCGTTATGATTAGCAATGGTGAAATTCAAGATGATTTTCATTCACTAATAAATCCTCATCAAATCATTCCACCGTTTATTTCTCAAATGACAAAAATTACTAACGATGACGTTGCAAATGCACCTGAAGAAAGAGATATTATTCCAAAATTCAATGAATTCTTTAAAAATGAAAATACAATTTTTGTAGCTCATAATGCTAATTTCGATTACAGCTTTATATCAGAAGCATATCGTCGTATAAGTTTCGGCGATTTTAATCCACCAATTCTCGATACATTGAAAATTGCTCGTCATATTTTTCCCGAAAATCAAAAGAAAGGTGTTTCAAGTCTTGCCACTTTATTTGGGATAAGAATTCGCAACCGACATTCTGCTTATGGCGATGCTAAAGCAACTGCAAAAATTTTAGTTTATCTTCTTGAAATGCTTGAAGATGAATATGAAATTGAGACTATCGAAGATTTACTTGCATTTCAGAATACAAAAAATCCTCATTATATTTCTAAACTTAGTGATTATGATTTTATTGAAAATAAATTAAATACAATTCCAGAGGAACCAGGCGTATATTATTTCTATAATTCACATAAAGAAGTCATTTATGTTGGCAAGGCAAAAAATTTGCGCCGCAGAGTAATGAATTACTTTCAAGCTGCTAGTCGATCATCATATAAAATGAACGAACTTTCCAAGCATATCCACGATATTGGATGGGAAGAAACCAATAACGAACTTTCTGCACTTATTCAAGAATCGAAAAAAATTTTTGAATTAAAGCCCAAATATAACACAATTGGACGCCGCTTGCGTTCATTTCCATTTTTGAAAATTACAACAATAGATGCCTTCCCAAAGGTGGAAGTCACATATCATCCTGATGAAATTGGAGAATATTATGGACCTTTTGCTAATAAATGGATTGCAGAGCAAATTAAAGATATAATAGATAAAAATTTCCAACTTATTAAATGTGATAAAAATCTTAAAGGCACAGAAAATATTGAACCTTGTATCTACTATCAAATGCATCGATGCCTTGCTCCTTGCTCTGCTGAACAACGAAATAAAAATTTATATGAAAATGAAGTTCAAAATGTTAGGAATTTTTTAAGTGGATCTGCTGACCAATTAGTCGAAAATCTTTCAAGGAAAATGATCGAGTTTTCTAACCGATTTGAATACGAAAAAGCAAATGAAATTAAATATGCAATTCAGTCTATCAAAAAAGTACTTAATAGCGATGAAAATTCCTATAATTCCCTTGCCGATAAGAATTTTATTTTAATTTTGCCAAATGATTCATCAGAACGATTAATTGATATTTTCTTTTTCAGGAATTCACGCCTTTATAATCATCAAACACTTGGCAAAAAAGGAAAGATTAATGAAATTATAGCAAATAGTATCCATCAAATTTATTTCAATGGCATAGCTGATAATAATATTTTAACTCGAGAAGAAATAAATGAAATAAAAATCACAAATGCCTGGCTTGCCCTCAATAAAGATAATGGCAAAATTATTTATATTTCAAAAGAATCAAGCGAAGAATTATTAAGAGAAAATATATTGAAATCTTTGGATAAATTTGAATAAAAAAGGGGGCATATTCAATACGCCCCTATAGATATATTTGCAACAGAGGGCTCCTGCCCCCTTCAGTGTAAAAAAATTCCCCCTTTGAATTAAGGGGGAATTCTACACCAAAATAGTGCACTTGCCGCAAATTATATTATTTCATTTCATAATGTTAACTATCCGATTGACATAACCTGAATCCCCAAGAATTTGTAAGAAATACGCTCCGCTTGGCAATTGCGAAATGTTTATTTCTTTATTATGCGTTCCTTCTATCTGATAACCATCAGAAATTGACATTACTCGCTCACCCAAAATATTATATATTGAAATTGTGATATCCTGCGCATTGCTTACATTGTATGTAAATCTAATTACATCATTTGACGGATTTGGCTCGATTGTGGAAAGAGATAAACCATTCTTACCGACTACTAGCTGATCCTCATTGACACCTACATCTTTTTCTGCGGTTATCATATTTTCGACTGTCTTCGTAATAAATACATCCTCATAACCTACTGTTAGCTTTACTGTATATATTCCAGGAACATTATAGGTATGATCTGGATTTTGTACAGGACTTGATTTGCCATCTCCAAAATCCCAGTTCCAATATGTTCTATATCCCGTTGTTTTATCAGTAAATTTCACAGTAAATGGTACCTTTCCTCTAGTATTATTAGCTTCAAAATCTACTACTACATTGTTTATCAAGCTAATATCAACCTCTATTGTCGTAGTGCATCCATAAGCATTTGTTTTTGTTAATTGTATTTTCCCCTTCTTGTTATTCCCCCAATTAACATTAATAGAGATACCCGTATTGCTTCCTACAATCTCTCCACCAGAAACAGACCATACTAACTTATCGCCTTCTGCTGCTTTTACATCTTCATAATTTTCTGTGCTGCCAAAATTAGGTGCCATATTCCCTGTAATTTCAATTTCGGGAGATGGAACTTCACGTAAATTAATAATGCCGTTCATTGAGTTAGTGCAATTTCCTGCATTAGATATAGCTTCGACAGTATATGAACCTTCTATATTTTGTTTACCAAATCTGACAATTTTCCCTGTACCTGCAATAGGTGAACCCGTCGCCTCACCATTTCTAAATAGCTGATAATTAACTCCAACATCAGAATTATCCAAATACAATTCAGATCCCTCACTTCCCGAACAGAAGTAATCAAGCCCCGCTATATTGTAAGCAGTTGGTTTAGGAATCATTTGTGGATGAATTTCTCCTTCCATTTGCGTCGTACAACCTCCACTTGATGACTGTGCAATAACTGTATAAACTCCATCATCTTTATATTTTCCAAAATTTATTGCATTACCTGTTCCCGTGATAGGTGTTCCTAGATTTTTACCGTTAAATTGTAACTGATATATCACACCCGATTGAGAGCCATCAAGAGAAATTTCAGATCCATCCTCGCCTTCACAAAATGCACTTGATGATGTAAGATTATATTTTGCTGGAGATGGTATCTTCTTTACAGTAATACTTCCATTCATTTTATTGGCACAACCAGCAGATTTCGAAAGAGCGGAAACAGTATAATTGCCTTCCTCGGTAAAATATCCAAAACTAATATCTTGTCCAGTTCCTGCAATGGTTGTAATTTCTTTTTGACCATTTAAAACAAGTGTATAATCGACACCTTCATCAGTTTTGCTCGTTCCAATTGCCACACCTATATCTCCATCGCAATAAGTTCCATCGCCAGGTTCATTATAAAATTGACTTCCGCCCGATATTGAATATGGAGTTGGTAGTGGTATTTTCTTTACTTGCACCATTCCTTGCATATCGTTTTTACAACCATATTGCGAAACAGCTTTTACAGTATAATTACCTTCCGCTGTATAATAGCCAAAAGAAATTTGACCTCCCGTACCTTGAACAACAGGACCAATTGGATTATCATTGAAATATAATTGATATGTAGCAGTTACCTCGCTATTATTTAGTTCAATTAGTGATCCTTTTGGATCGTTTATACAATATGACCCAGGTCCTATTACTTTATAAGCAATTTGATTTACGACTTCTGGAATTACTGGATTAACT
>DAOTPH010000014.1:0-5738 GCA_035451765.1 Bacteroidota bacterium
CTTTATCTTTATAATGAAGGCTGCTTCCATCTTTGTCGACATCTTCTTTTTTATATCTTGAATACGGGAAAAATTTCCGCTTATCATCATTTTTGCAAACATAAAGACAATGGTAATGGGAAGTGACAAATTTTCTCTTTGTAACCACACCAAATTGATATTTCCAAATTATATGATTTACTGTTATAAATCCAATATCATCAAGTGCATTTAAAATGTCCTTTAAATTATTCCAACCTGAAAAAACATACATACTTCCCGAATCTTTAAGAACGCGGAAAACTTCACTCATCCATTGCATTGTGAAATCCTTATAATTTTTTTTCGATATTTCATTATATCCAGCAATAACCCGCGAATCTTTCCGATTATAATTATTTCTTATAGCTTTAAAATCAATAGCAAAAGGCGGATCTGTAATGACAAGGTCTATAGTATTATCAGGGATAATTTTCATCCCTTCGATGCAATCTATATTATATATTTTATTTGTATCTAATTCCATATTTATTGCCTATAAATCGATATATCATTTTTCTAGAATTATAATTTACATAATTTCTCTATATTTATTATATTTTATTTTGTAATGCATTTGTTATCCGTCCAAACACATCATCAAGTTCGCCAACTCCATCAATGCTTATAAGAAGCCCTTTTTCTTTATAATAATCTATCAAAGGTTGTGTGCTTTCGTGATAGACTTTCAAGCGATTGCGTACGGTTTCTTCTTTATCATCATCGCGCTGATAAATATCGCAAACGCCTCTATCGCAATCCTTTGGGTCAGGTGGTGGATTATAAATAATATGGAATGTGCGATTGCAAGTACGGCAGGTTCGCCTCCCCGATAATCTCTCAATTATAATATTATCATCAACTTCGAGCAGCAGAACTGCATCAATTTTAATATTTAACTCTTTGAGCAAATTGTCTAATGCAATTGCTTGTGGAATAGTTCGGGGGAATCCATCAAGCAGGAAGCCTTTTTCGTATTCAGGCTTTTGAAGTTCTTGGCGAATCATATTGATAATTATCTCATCGGGAACAAGCCCGCCCGCATCCATATAGCTTTTCGCATAAAGTCCAAGTTCAGTTTGCACCTTAACATTTTTACGCAAAATATCGCCCGTAGAGATTTGCCTTATGCCGTAATGCTCGCAAATCCGTTCTGCTTGAGTGCCTTTGCCTGCACCCGGAGGTCCCATAATAATTAGATGCATAATTTTACCTTTTTATTTATTCTATAATATAGATAGCATTGAAAGAAAAACTTGATACCAGCATAAATAATGCAAATATACCAAGCACTTTTCTAAATGTTCCAATATCCTCCTCATTTTCAACGGGGGGATGTTTCAATTTCAATATAAATTTCGCTAATAATGCCCAGACCAGCCATCCTGACCACATCCCTTTTAATATTGGAAAACTATTGAAAAATTGTTTGAAAAATAAGTAAATAGAATTTCCAGCACCGACTAAAATTTCTGTTTTTTTAACTTCTTCTAAATATAAATACCAGTCATAGGACAATCCTAATAATCCCAAAATCAATAGCAACCAAAAGAATACACGTGATATTGCATAATGACCTTTCGTGCCAAATATAGCATAAGTTATATGCCCGCCATCCAATTGCCCCATTGGAAGCAAATTTAAAGTTGTAACAAATAATCCAAACCACCCAACATTGAGAAATGGATAATGATACATTTCGTTCATTGGTGGCAGAAAACCATTTGGATTTGCAAACCATTTAGCAAATAATGAATAAAGCAATGTATCACCAAAATGCAAACCCGTTGGGGGTATGGCGCCATTATTCTGCTGCAAATATTCAGGATGAATTTGGTAAATATAATTTATATCCGGTAAAGTCGAAAACCCAATAATTAAAAAAATACAGCAAACAATATAACCCGAAATTGGTCCCGCAATACCTATATCGAACAATGCCTTACGTGAGGTAACAGGTTCTTTTATGCGAATTACAGCGCCCATTGTTCCGAAATTCAGCATTATAGGAAATGGAAAAGGGATATAATACGGCAAGGTTGTTCTTATGCCGTAATGACGGGATGCAAAGTAATGTCCAAATTCGTGAGAAGATAAAAATGTAAGTAATAGCACAGTGTAAGTCAAGCCGTATTTCCAATTTAACACTTCCGTATAATTTTTGTTAAGCCATTGAGTGCCTGCAATCATACAAGTGATAAAAGTGAAAATAAACAGCAGTATATAGATTGAATATTTTTCTTTTTTCATATTACGAATTTACTAAATAATCAATAAAATAAAATTTGATAAATAATAATAAGACGTCAAAATATTGATAAGATTAAATTAAATTGATAATTTTTCTTAATTTTAATTTTTTAAATAAGTAAATAATGGCAACTCAGACATATTTTATTTACGATATTGAAACAGCTGCAATTCCATTTGAGAATTTTTCGGAATCGCAACAGGAATATTTGCTTCGTGGTGCAAAAAATGAAGAGGAAGTCGCAAAGAAGAAAGCTGAGATGGCGCTTTCTCCATTAACTTCACAAGTTGCAACTATAGGTCTAAAAATCATAGAACTTAATGAAGAAGGAGAGGAAAACATTCTTAAAACGGGTGCTTTAATGTTCAATCCGAACATTATCGAAGATGAAGTTATATTGGATAAGGAAACTGATAACGAGGGGAATGAAATTTCATTTCATCAATCGGATGAAAAGGATGTACTGCGGGGGTTTTGGAATTTAATTGCACATTATAAAAATTCTACGCTTATCACATTCAATGGGCGGAATTTTGATGCACCGTTTTTGATGTTGCGTTCAGCATTGCTCGAGATTGTGCCAACGCGAAATTTAATGGAAGGCACAAAATTCAATTATCCATTGCATATAGATTTGCTCGACGAGCTCACATTTTTCACTCAAACGCAATATGGAGCGACGCGTCGATTTAATTTTGATTTTTATACACAAGCATTTGGATTGGAATCGCCAAAGTCGAAGGAAGTAAATGGCTCGGTAGTGAGCGATTTATTTGCACAAGGTGAGTATGAGGTAATTGCGCGTTATTGTTTGCGCGATGTTGTAGCAACCTGGCAATTATTCAAGCGGATAAGGAAGTATTTATATATATAAAGTATTTTTCTCTAACATCATAAAATTTTGTAAATTGTATATTCTAAAAATGCTATAATGTTTAAAGAATATTTAGAAAGTCTCCAAAATACGTTAAATAAAGGTGACGCTCGGGAGGAAAGCTTTTATGAGCATTTGAAAGATTTGATTCTTTCTTATGCTGAATCCAAAAACATCTCGAAAATTGATATAACAATATTGCCAAAGCAAACCGAAGCAGGCAATCCCGATTTTCGTATCTGGGATGGTAGAAATCATATTACAGGCTATATTGAAGCAAAAGATCCCTCTGTCACCAATCTTGATTATATTGAAAATACCGGACAATTAAAGAGATATAGAGAAACCTTCCCGAATATAATTCTTACAAATTTTTATGAATTTCGACTTTATCGAGATGGGGAGCGTATAAGGCAAGTGATGATTGCGCGCCCTGTTATTGCAGATAAATTGCGCACTGCTCCACCTTTAGAACATATTCAAGAATTTCAAGAGCTACTCGACTTATTTTTTTCATTTTCATTGCCAAAAGTGCAGACATCCCGCTCACTTGCAAAGGAATTGGCAAAGCGCACACGATTTTTGCGCGATGAAGTAATAACAATTGAATTGGCTGAGGAGGCAAAGAAGGGCCAGAGCATTTTACGGGCTTATTATGATGCATTCCGTGAATTTCTGATTGGAACGCTGACAGAAAAGGCATTTGCTGATTTATATTCTCAAACTTTGACGTATGGATTATTTGCATCGCGGTCAAGGGCAAAGGAGGAATTTAATAGACAATTGGCATTTCAATATATTCCTCAAACGATTGGCATTTTGCGTGATGTGTTTCGATTTATATCATTAGAAGATCCTCCAAAATCTATGCAAGTAATAATTGATGATATATCGGAAGTATTAGCTGCCACTGATGTAAATAAAATATTGCAAGATTATTACAATGAGGGCAAGGGACAGGATCCGATAATGCATTTTTACGAAACATTTTTGACGGAATATGATCCAAACATTCGAGAAAAGCGAGGTGTATATTATACACCGGAGCCGGTGGTGGGCTATATTGTTCGCTCAATTCACAAATTACTGAAAACGCATTTTGGAATAGCTGATGGATTAGCTGGCAATGGTATAACATTGTTGGATCCAGCTGCAGGGACATTAACATTTCCCGCAGAAGCTGTAAAAATTGCAGTTCAGGAATATGTAGAAAAATATGGTCCAGGTGGAATATCGAATTTAATACGCAATAAAATATTGCCCAATTATTATGCATTTGAATTGATGATGGCGCCTTATGCGATAGGGCATATAAAGATTGGATTTTTATTAGAGGAGTTGGGCTACAAATTAAGCGATGATGAACGATTTAAGTTATATTTGACAAATACGTTGGATATGGAGGACTTAGCGCAAATTGAAATACCTCTATTCCGTTCGCTTAGCAGGGAAAGTCATTCAGCAGCAGAAATAAAGAAAGAAAAGAATATTTTGGTTATTCTTGGCAATCCACCCTATAGTGGTATTTCAGAAAATAAAAATGAATGGAGCAATAATATTGTTAAAAAAGATGCAGATGGAGCGCAAAGTTATTATAAAGTTGATGGGCATCCCCTTGGGGAGAAAAAAGTATGGTTGCAAGATGATTATGTGAAATTTTTACGCTTTGCTCAATGGAAAATTCATAGAGCAGGGATAGGAATTGTTGGAATGATAACTAATCATAGCTATTTGGATAATCCTACTTTTAGAGGAATGCGTCAAAGTTTAATGAATACTTTTAATGAGATATATATTATCAATTTGCATGGTAACAGTAAAAAAGGGGAAATAGCCCCTGATGGTGGTAAAGATGAAAATGTATTTGATATACAACAAGGAACAGCAATATCAATATTTGTAAAACAAAAAGACAAGACAGGATGCGAGGTTTATTATCGAGATTTATATGGATTAAGGGAAGAAAAATTCGATTGGTTGAATAAAAATGAATTGAAAAAAGAAAATTACATAAAATTAAATCCCGAAACCCCTTGGTATTTCTTTATACCACGTGATACCGAAAGCATTATGCATTATCAAATGTGGGAAAATGTAAAAGATATATTTCCAGTCAATGTTACAGGAATTGTTACAGCAAGAGACAACTTTGTTATAGATATAGACAGAAAAATATTAAATAATAGAATATCTCAATTCCGAAATAAATCAATATCAGATGAAATAATTCGATATACATATAAATTAAAAAATACCCGTGGCTGGGACTTGACTGATGCTCGGCAAAAGCTAATGAAAGATGAAAATTGGCAATCATATTTTAAGAAAATTCTTTATCGGCCTTTTGATATAAGATATATCTATTACACTGATATTATGATCGATTGGGGTAGGCCTAATGTTATGCAAAATATGTGGAATGGTGGGAATTTGGGATTAATCACAATACGTAGATCTCGGAATCCTAAATTATGGAACTATGCATTTGTAAGCGATAAAATTATTGCTGGGGCGACAGCTATAACTTCTCTCGATATAAATTACTTTTTCCCTCTCTATATTTTCACCGATGAAAATCATGCTTTTAATCATTCA
>DAOTPH010000014.1:5838-18769 GCA_035451765.1 Bacteroidota bacterium
TTACTTTTTCCCTCTCTATATTTTCACCGATGAAAATCATGCTTTTAATCATTCAAAATCTGAAAATAAAAAGCCAAATCTAAATCCCCAATTAATTGAGAAATTATCGAAAGTTTATGGCAAAATGCCAATGCCTGAGGAAATTCTATATTATATTTATGCAATTTTATATTCAAATACATATCGGGAAAAATATGCAGAATTTCTGAAAATTGATTTTCCACGTATTCCATTTACAGCTAATTACAATACCTTTTTAAAATTTGCCGAATATGGAAAGAAATTAACAGATTTGCATTTGCTAAATAGTACGGATCTCGAGAGGCCTATATCACGTTATCAAGGCATATCAGATAATGATAAAATCGAAAAAATTGAATATAACGAGCAGGAGCAAAGGATATACATAAATAAAGATAAATATTTCGATAATGTGGCGCCCGAGCTTTGGAATTATTATATTGGAGGATACCAAGTGCTGCAGAAATTTTTAAAAGATCGCAAAGGCAGGCAAATGGATGACCCACCTCAATATTGTCGAATTATCACAGCCATTGCAAAAACAATAGAAACCCAGCAGCAAATTGATGAATATTATAGTGATTTAGAACAGGAATTAATATAAAAATATGGGCGAAACGTACTCGCCCATATAAATATACTTTATTCTAATGCAAAAGATATTAGATACGCACAGGCATATTTAACATCAGGAATTCATCCATCTTTTCTTTTTGGCATATAATATATGCTTTTTGGGGTCCATTAAAAAGAAGCTCAATCATATCATCATTTGCAATTTCTTCATTAATATGCTGTAAGGATTGCAAAATATAGTCATAGCGGACACCAATTCGGAGATCGTCGCCCATAAATTCGCATTGTATTGTTTCTTCGGCAGATTCACCTGTCTCATCATTTTCTGCACTGACAAGCAAGGAATTACCGCTGAAATTGAATATAACCGCTTTTGAAATACGATATGAACTTAATGATACGCGTCGGACAGTATCCAATAAATCATTTATTGGTATCATTGCTTGATATGCGAAGCTCGGGGGAATGATAGTTTCGTAAGGTGGAAACTTTTCGCGAATTATTCGAGATGTCAAGATGGTATTATCAAAATCGAAGCGAAGGAATTTAGATTCGTCACTTGGTTCAATTAAAGTCATTGTTATATCGCTTTCCACTCGATGCAAATAATCGACAGTGGTTGAAGGAATTACAATATCCAACATCTTGGGAAATTCTTCTTCATCAGATTTGTAATTAAATCGATTCATTCTGTAGCCATCCGTTGAAACAGCGGTGAGCAAATCGCCACGGAATTGGAAAAGAACACCTGTCATTGCAGGTCGATATTCTTCGTCAGAAACGGCAAAAAGTGTTCTAAAACCAATTTTTGAAATCAATCCTGCGGGGAGTATTGCTTTATTTTCAGCATTTTCAATAGGTTTGGCAATTTCATCAATATCGGGATTATCTGTTTCAAATAAATATGGGATTGAAACATATTCATCTGTTCCCAAACCCTTGAATGTAAATTTGCCTTTTTCATATCGTAAAACAATTTCATAGGTGTCAGGATCGGCATCAATAGTAATACTTCCACCTTTGGGTAAAACCCTGATACGATCATTTAATGTTTTTGCAGGAATAAGAATCTCGCCATTTTCTTCTCCTTCAACTTCATAAGAGGACAACATAGAAATTTCTTCATTTGTTGCAAGCACCTTGAGAGTATTTCCAATCAACGAGAAATGGAAATGCTGAAGTGCCATAATTGTGGCTTTAGTTGGAATAATGGGAATAAATTGATTGAGAATATCCTGCATTTTCTCGAGTGTTATTGAGAATTTCATAATTTCTCCAATTTTATTATAAAATTATTATTTTCAATATTCATAAATTTGCAATTTAAAACATTTTCAAATAAAAAATGATATCAAAATACGGAATCGATAATTTTTTAATAATATTTTTTTTTGGTATAATATTTATAATTCTCTGTATATATGTGTATAAATGGAGCAAAGGATTATCTATAGCTTTTTTAATAATCGGTATATTTTTTGTTGCTGTAGCATTGTGGTTTTTCAGGGATCCAGCTCGAAAAATTCCCGAATATGCTTTAAATAATCCTGCCGTCGTCTTATCCCCTGCTGATGGAAAAATAATGGAAATTTGTGAAGAATATGAAGATAATTATATACACTCGAAAACAAAGAGAGTAAGCATATTTTTATCTGTTATGGATGTACATGTGAATCGAGTACCTGCGAATGGCGTTATTGAATATGTCAAATTTATACCAGGGAAGAAACTTATAGCGAGCAATAACAAAGCATCTAAAGAAAATCAGCAATCTTTATTTGGTTTGAGAAATCCAAACGGAAAAATACTTTTTAAGCAAATTGTTGGAGTTCTTGCTCGTCGTATAGTATGGGATATTAAAGAATCTGATAAAGTTATTGTGGGACAAAAATTTGGTATGATGAAATTTGGTTCTCGAATGGATATACATTTGCCCATTGATGCTGAAATAAACGTAAAAGTTGGGCAAAAAGTAAAAGCTGGTCAAACCCAGATAGCAATATTGAAACAAAAAGAAACGGAAAATTGATGAGATTAAGAATCACCCGCTCAATTATTCCAAACTTACTAACACTTGCCAATCTCTTTTTAGGTTTTACAGGTATTGCGTATATATCAATGCACGAATATGAAATGGCTGCACTGATATTGCTATTTGCGGGCATATTTGACGTATTGGATGGCATTGTAGCACGATTGGTACATTCAGCAAGCCAAATTGGAATTCAATTGGATTCATTTGCAGACTCAATATCTTTTGGAATTGCCCCGTCAATGATGCTTTATTCTGTTTATTTTCACACATTAGGTCCAATTGGTTTATTCTTAGCAGCATCAACCTCAATTATGGCTGTATTGCGACTTGCGCGGTTCAACTCTCAAGCCACTTTTGAAGATAAAATGTATTTCAAGGGGATGCCAGTGCCATCCACTGCATTACTTATTGTCTCATACATTATATTTTATTTTCTGGATCCTAAATTTGACAACAATTGGAAAGTGCCCATTTTATATTTAATTGTTATAGTCTCAGCTATATCAATGATAACAAATGTAAAATTCGACAATTTACCACGACCTGATTTGGCAATGATAAAAAGGCACCCTGTTAATTTTATTGTAGCACTTGTTGGGTTTATTTTGATACTTGCAACAGGGGGGAAATTTTTATTTCCATTTATGGCATTTTATGTAGTGGCGTGTTATACAAGGCATTTTTATGAATTAATTAGGAAAAGAAATCAAAAACATAAATTGAAAAAAGATGAAAAAATATCAAGTGTCGATAAAGATTATGCTTAAACGCGGGATTCTCGATGTGCAAGGGAAAACCGTTGAGAATTCATTACATTCAATAGGGTTTGAATCAATGCAAAATGTTCGAATTGGCAAATACGTTCAGCTCGAAATCCAAGCCGAGTCAATCGAGCAAGCAAATGAACTTGTAAAATCAGCTTGCGATAAGCTAATTGCAAATCCAATAATTGAAGATTATGATATTCAAATTGAAGAAGTTAAGTAGGGAAAGGATATGAAATTCGGTATAGTAGTATTTCCTGGATCGAATTGCGATAGCGATGCATATTGGGCAGCCTCACATAATGCAAAGGCGGAGGCTATTTATCTTTGGCATAAAGATAGCGAAATTCCAAGAGATATAGATTGTCTGATTTTGCCAGGAGGATTTTCTTATGGGGATTATTTGAGAGCTGGTGCCATCGCAAGATTTTCACCAATTATGAAAGAAGTTATTAATTTTGCAAATAAAGGCGGTTATATTCTTGGAATCTGTAATGGTTTCCAAATTCTTACAGAAGCTGGATTGCTTCCGGGGACTTTAATGAAAAATAAATCTTTAAATTTCATTTGCAAATATGTCTATTTGAAAACAGATAATTATAATACAGCATTTACTTCACAAATACCCAAAAATAGAATTTTAAAAATTCCAATAGCACACGCAGAGGGCAATTATTACGCTGATAAGGGAATAATTGATGAATTATTAACAAACAATCAAATTGTGTTTCGTTATTGCACAGAAGATGGCGAAATAGAAGATAGAGCAAATCCAAATGGCGCAATGCTCAATATTGCAGGAATAATCAATAAAGGAGGCAACATAATGGGGATGATGCCTCATCCCGAGCGAGCAAGTGAAAATTTATTAGGAAGCGAGGATGGGTTATTTATTTTTAACTCATTAATTAATATATTTAAATAAATAAAATAATATTATTTATTAATAGTTTATATAAAAAAAGAGGGAAATATGTCCTCCATAGGATGGGGTGAAATACTTATAATTGCTCTAATAATTCTTTTACTTTTTGGAGCTCGCAAAATTCCCGAAATGATGAAAAGCCTCGGCTCAGGAATAAAAGAATTCAAAAAAGCAGTAAATCCAGACGACGAGAAAAAAGAAGAAGGAATTACTAAGAAAGAATAGGCAAAAAATGTTCGATATTGGCGGTCCAGAACTATTAGTAATTATATTAGCAATAATATTATTATTCGGGCCTGAGAAAATGCCTGAAATATTAGGCTACGTCCGCAAAGGTACTGCTAAATATCAACAAGCTAAAAATGAATTTACAAAAGAGATAAATTCTATTACAGAGAGCGTTACAAAAACAGTTCCAAAAAACAATATAAAAGAGTAAAAATAGAAATGGATTATCCAACCACTTATAATGAATTTAGGCAATTAGCCAAAAAAAATAAAATTTCTACATACGACATAATTGAATTTTTCTTAAATAATATAAATAATAGAAATAATCTCAACGCATTCATAACATTGCGAGATAAAAAAGACTTATTTTCAGATGCAAAGGAAAGCGATTTGAATTTTAAAGCAGGAAATCCCCGCAAATTGGAAGGTATGGTTATTGCCATAAAAGATAATATTTCTACAAAACGAATGCGAACCACTTGTGGTTCAAAAATGCTCGAAAATTTCATACCTGTTTATGATGCAACAGTAATTGAACGTATAAAAGCAGAAGGGGGTATAATAATAGGCAAAACGAATATGGATGAATTTGCAATGGGTTCAAGTAATGAAACATCCTATTTTGGTCCTGTTCATAATCCTTATAATTATGAATATGTGCCTGGTGGTTCATCAGGTGGAAGTGCAGTTGCTGTTGCTGCAAACTTTTGCCATTCAGCACTCGGTTCCGATACGGGTGGTTCAATTAGGCAACCCGCTGCATTGTGTGGAAATATAGGATTTAAGCCAACCTATGGGAGAGTATCACGTTTCGGATTAGTTGCTTTCGCATCATCACTCGACCAGATTGGCATTTTTGCTAATTCGATTGAAGATGTAGCTCGCTTGCTTGATATTATTTCGGGCAAAGATACAAATGATTCAACTTCAGCTGATATGCCTGCTACTAATACATTGGAATTTATAGAAAATACCAATAAAAATAATTATAAAATTGCGATTTTACCAAACGAACAATTTGCTAATTGCGACCCTGATGTTATTAGTGTATATAATGAATCACTTGAGAAGTTGAGATCATTAGGCTGCACAATTGAGGAAGTGAATATGGGGAATTTTGATGCTATGGTTGCAACTTATCATATAATTGCTACAGCTGAAGCATCATCAAATTTAGCAAGATTTGATGGGATGCGTTATGGATTTCGAGCGCAAGATGAGGATAATGTTGACTTAATAACCAAAACTCGTTCTGAAGGATTTGGTATGGAAGTCAAACGCCGAATTATGCTTGGCACTTATGTGTTATCATCAGGATATTATGAAGCATATTATGGTAAAGCATTGAAATCTCGAAAATTAATTTATGATACATATAAAAATATCTTTAGCGATTTTGATTTTTTATTTTTACCTACATCGCCAACTCCGGCATTCCGATTAGGTGAAAAAATAAACGATCCAATATCGATGTATCTATCTGATTTATTTACAACATCCGCCAATTTAGGTAATATACCTGCAATAAGTCTACCACTTGGCAAATCTCGAAATGGACTTCCCATAGGAATGCAGCTGCAAGCAAATCATTTTAATGAAAATGAATTATTAAGTTTCTCGAAAATTTTATTAGAACAAATATAGTTTTTACTATATAAATGTTGAAAGATAAAATTAAAAGATATTATCAAATATAAATTGGAGTAAAAATGGAAAAAAGAATTGATAGTAGTAAAGTAATTAAGACAAAGAAACATTATGAAGAAAAACAGGCAAGCGAAAGGACATTTAACTCTCATAGAAAACAAAGATTCACCCGTTCTACAACTGAAGCAAGCAATATTGGAAAATCGAAACTATCAATAAAAAAATCATCTGCCTCGACTCAGCAAAGCTATGAAAATCAATCAACCCGCTTGAACAAAGTTATTGCAGATTCAGGAATTACTTCTCGTAGGAAAGCTGACGAACTTATAGAAAAAGGCGCAGTAAGAGTTAATGGTAAAGTTGTCACAACCCTTGGATTTCGTGTTTCAGCTAATGACGAAATAACAGTAAATGGGAATCCCATTCCACAAAATGTTAGGAAAATATATATAGTTCTAAATAAACCAAAAGATTATATTGTGTCGGCAAAAGATGAGCATAACCGCCGAACTGTTATGGAATTAGTCAATATTAAAACAAGGATATTTCCTGTTGGTAGGTTGGATAGAAATACAACAGGTGCATTGTTAATGACAAATGATGGCGAGCTATCGCACCGCTTATTGCATCCAAGCTACGAAATTGAACGCACTTACTCAACTTTGCTTGATAAGGTTTTAACAGAGAAGGATGCGAAAGCAATCCTTTCAGGAGTCGAAATAGAAGGAAGCAAAACAACTGTTTCTGAATTATTTATTGACCCTAATAATAATAAAAAAATATATTTAACATTAAACGAAGGCAAAAATCACGAGGTTAGATTGATTTTTGAGAATCTTGGCTATAAGGTAAAACAGCTCGATAGAAAAGCATTTGCAAATATTACGACATCACGATTGCCAAGGGGGGAATGGCGTTTTTTGACACGAAATGAAGTATTCGAACTAAAAAAGATGGTTGGAATATTATAACTCCCTTTTCATTGAAAAACATTCATTATCCTTAATTTTGTAAATTTTATATATTATTATGAAAGCAAAAGAGATTCGCCAATCATTTCTTGATTATTTTGCGTCAAAAGGACATAAGATTGTGCCTTCTGCATCCGTAATTCCGCACGGAGATCCAACATTATTATTTACAAATGCGGGAATGAATCAATTCAAAGATGTATTTCTTGGACAAGGTAAGCGCGATTATACCCGCGCTGTTGATACACAAAAGTGCATCCGAGTAAGTGGTAAACATAATGATCTTGAAGAAGTAGGTGTGGATACTTATCATCACACATTTTTTGAAATGCTTGGCAATTGGAGTTTTAATGATTATTATAAAGAAGAAGCAATTGCGTGGGCGTGGGAATTATTAACAAAAATTTGGAATATCCCCGAAAATAGATTATATGCAACCGTATATCGCACAGATGAAGAAGCGTATAATATTTGGAAAAAATATTTACCTGAAGATAAAGTACTTCGATTTGATGAAAAAGATAATTTCTGGGAAATGGGCGATACAGGTCCCTGCGGTCCTTGCTCAGAAATTCATTATGACCGAACACAAGATTTAAGTGGATTAAAGCTTGTAAATACAGGTTCATCCGATGTTATAGAAATATGGAATCTTGTTTTTATTCAATATAATCGAAAAGAAAATGGAGAGCTTGAGGAATTAAAAGCAAAGTTTGTAGATACAGGAATGGGATTTGAGCGTGTGACGGCTGTAATACAAGACAAAACCTCGAATTATGATACAGATATTTTCCAGCCAATTATAAATGAAATTGAGAAATTAAGTAATAGAAACTACCCTTCTGATGCTTCTCATCCTGATGGTATAGCGATGCGAGTGCTTGCCGATCATATTCGCACACTATCAGTGGCAATTGCAGATGGAGCAATGCCTGGAAATGAAGGACGCGGTTATGTTTTAAGACGTATTTTAAGACGTGCAGCGCGATATGGTCGTAATTTAGGATTCAAAGAACCCGTATTATATAAATTAATACCGCAAGTAATTGAAACACTTGGAGATACATTTCCTGAGTTAAAATCATCACAACAAACAATTGAAAAAGTTGTTAAAGCAGAAGAAGAAGCCTTTTTATCAACTCTTGATAGAGGTTTAGCAAAGTTCTCAGAAATTATTAGTAAACAAGATACTATTGAATCGAAGCAAATCTCAGGACAGGATGCATTTCTATTATATGATACATTTGGATTCCCATTAGATTTAACTCAATTGCTTGCAAAAGAGCAAAATCTTCCGGTTGATACGAAAGGTTTTGAAAAATTTATGAACGAACAACGTGAAAGGTCACGTCAATCGCGGAAAAATCATATTTATGAAGTTCTCCAACCCGATGAGCAATATTCAACAAAATTCACAGGATATGATACATACGAAGAAGAGGGACGTGTTCTTTGGGTAAAGGATAACCGATTAATACTTGATAAAACTTGTCTTTATGCTGAAAGTGGTGGGCAAGTTGCTGATACAGGCACAATTTTACTTGGTGGTGAATTATATAATGTTGTGGATGTGCAGAAATATGGAAATGCATACATCATTATATGCGACAGAGATATTGAACCATTGATTGGCGAGGTTGCTATTTCCAAAGTAAATATTCGCAGGCGGAAATTAACAATGAAAAATCATAGCGCAACACATTTACTTCACGAAGCATTGCGGCAGGTGCTTGGTGGTCATATAAAGCAGGCAGGATCACTTGTCACACCCGATTATTTAAGATTTGATTTTAATCATTTCCAAAAAATTACTCAAGAGGAAATAAAAAAAATCGAATCTATCGTAAATGAAAAGATACTTGAAGCACATCCTGTGATTATTAGAGAAATACCTTTAGAAGAAGCAAGAAAAAATCCGAAAATTAAAATGTATTTTGATGAAAAATATGGAGATGTTGTACGAGTTATTACAATGGATGCAGGATTTTCTATAGAATTATGCGGCGGAACACACGTTCAAAATACTGAGGAAATTGGATTATTTAAAATTATATCCGAAGGTTCAATTGCCTCAGGTATTAGAAGAATTGAAGCGATTACAAGCATTGCTATTCAATCATATATTTATGAATTGCAAAATAAGCTATCTAATAAAGAAAAAGAACTTCAGGAAACATTAGAGCAAATAAAACAATTAGAGAAATCTTTAAATCAAAGTAATATCGAAAAATTAAAATCAATCATAGACCAATCTATCAAATCAGCTAAAAAATATGATGGATTATTGATTGCAACAGGAACGATTGAAGATATCGATATAGATTCATTGCGTGAACTTGGCGATGATCTTCGGAATAAGCTCCACAATAATGGAATTGGCTTTTTAGCAAGTGTAAATAATCAAAATGTACAACTTTGCTGCGTTGTAACTGATGATGTAAAAAACAAATATCCCGCAGGAAAGCTTGTCAGCATTGCTGCGCAATATCTTGGCGGAAGCGGTGGCGGGCGACCTCACCTTGCAACAGCCGGGGCAAAAGATATTAGCAAATTGCCGGAGTTAATGAAAAATTTTGGTGAAATTGTACTGAAGCAAATATCATAATCATTATTAATATTGTTATTGAATGACATTAAATGTCTAACAAGATTTATTTACTTAGTTATGGTAATGCTTTACAGTTGCTATATCATGAACTGTTTGGTTTAATTCTAAAACGCTTTTATATTCGCCCAAAGCATCTGTAATATTTTGGAATTGAATACCTAATTGTTTTTGTGATTTTTGATTTAGCAAACCTGCTTTGATGGGTCTTCGGGCTTGAAACTCAATATCAGACAATTCAATAGGGGTTATCAAACTTGGATTAAATCCAAACACATCAGCAACCGCTCTTGAAATACCATATCGTGAAAGATAATTAGGACCTGAAAAATTATAAATTCCATAAGCTTCCAAAAGAATGACACGTATCACCCCATAAGCAATATCATTTGTAAGAATAGGCGAGGAATAAAGCGAATCAACAACTTTAATTTTTTGATTATGCTTAAAACTATCTATAAGACCTGAAACAAAATTAGGTTTATTTAATGAAGTATAACCAAAGAGCAAATTAGTGCGTATAATTGTGCTTTTAATTTTTGCAAGTTTTAATTGATTTTCGGATGCAAGTTTAGATTTTCCATAAAAATTGATAGGATTTGGACGCGATGTTTCCAAATAAGGACCTGCTTCACCGTCAAAAATATAATCCGACGAAAAATGAATCAAATGTGAATTATAAATCTTTGCGTAACGCACAAGACGATTGACTAAATCTACATTCAATTTCCAACAACTTGCTCGCTCAATTTCTGCATCATCCACATTTGTATAAGCAGCAGCATTGATTATAATATCGGGTTTTGCAAAAGCGAAAATATTACGCAATTCATTAAAATCCAAGATATCTATATTAATATGATAATTTTTCCAATATTTAGTCTTTTCGTCTGTCAATTTGGATAGGGCAAATAACTCGCAATTCTTTTCCTGTGCTAAAAGATTTGTAATTGCCTCGCCAACTTTTCCAAAAGGACCGAGTATTACAATTCGTTTTTTCATAATTGTTCCACGTGAAACATTAATTTCTCAAAAACAGTGAAATAATTGAAATATCCGTTGCCGATACACCTTGAATACGCGAGGCTTGTCCTAATGACTTCGGGCGGATTTTCATTAATTTATTCCTTGCTTCAGTCGATATTGATGGTATTTTAGTATAATCAAAGCTATCGGGTATTATTTTTTCTTCATTTTGCAAAAAATATTCAACTTCTTTCATTTGTCTCTGAATATAACCTGAATATTTTATTTCTAATTCAATTTGATTTAATAAATCCTTTTTTGATTTAATCTTTGAATAAATACCATTCAAATGCAAATACTCTACTAATTTACTTAATTCCACTTTCGGACGCTTGGCAAGCGCATAGAGATCAATTGATTCGGAAATTGTACTTTCTTCAATTTCTTCAAGATAATCATTTACTTCCGAAGGTTTAATTCTTGTTTGCATTGCAGTTTCAATTCCTGATTGAAGCAATTCCTGATTTCGCTCAATTTTTTCATATTCCATATCGCTCAATAAACCAAATTTGTGCCCATATTTAGATAATCTATAATATGCAGTATCTTGCCTCAAGAGTAATCTATATTCTGCATTTGATGTAAATATACGATATGGTTCATTATGTTCTTTATTGATTAAATCATCAATCAACACACCAATATATGCTTCATTACGTTTTAATATAAATGGTTCTTCATTATGAATTTTCAATACTGCATTAATTCCTGCAATCAATCCCTGAGCAGCTGCCTCTTCGTAACCTGATGTTCCATTTATCTGCCCTGCGAAGAACAATCCATCGACTTGCTTTGTTTCTAATGTTGGTTTCAATTGATATGGATTGAAATAATCGTATTCAATTGCATAGCCGTACTGCAATATCTCAGCACTCTCAAGTCCTGGAATAGTTTTCAAAGCATCAGATTGCACTTGTCTTGGTAGGCTTGTCGAAAATCCATTAACATAAATAGATTGAGAATGAATACTTTCGGGTTCAAGCACAATTTTATGCGAATCTCTATCAGCGAAGCGATTTACTTTATCTTCAATTGATGGGCAATAACGAGGACCGACTCCGTGTATTAATCCCGTAAACATTGGCGATTCGTTGAAACCCGTCCGCAAAATATCGTGTGTAGCGGGATTTGTGCTTGTTGCATAGCACATAACAATATTTTTTACCTCTGATGTTCTAAAAGAAAATGGCTCAGGATTTTCATCTCCAGGATGCAGTTCAGTTTTTGAATAATTAATGGTATTGGATTTCACACGGGGCGGAGTGCCTGTTTTCAATCTTGAAACTTCAAATCCTTCATTTCTTAATAAGTCTGATAATCTATCAGCAGCAGGTTCTCCAATTCTGCCTCCACAAGATGATTGCAATCCTGTCCACATCAATCCATTCAAAAATGTTCCCGCTGAAAGAATTACGCAATTTGAATATAATATTTGATTATCCTTTGTGCGAATACCTTTGACTTTATGATTTTCAATTAAAATTTCATCAGCTGTTGATTCAATAATTGTTAAATTTGGTTGTTTTGATAAAAACTCGAATACAATCCAAGGATACAATGATTTATCAATCTGTGCTCGTGGTGACCACACCGCAGGACCACGCGATTTATTCAACATCTTAAATTGCAATCCTCCTTTATCAGCAAGCACACCCATTGCGCCGCCAAGTGCATCAATTTCCTTTACTAGATGGCCCTTTGCTGTTCCACCAATTGATGGATTGCAGGACGGGCGCCCCATAGTATATTTGTTCATAGTTAAAAGCACCGTTTTTGCTCCCATTTTTGAAGCAACATAGGACGCCTCAATTCCAGCGTGGCCGCCACCTATTACTATAATATCATATTTATTTTCTATCATTTTTTTTAAATTCAATGTTCCACGTGGAACATTATTTCCCTATACAGAATTTTGAAAATATGTTATTCAATATTTCCTCATTATATACCTCACCTGTCAGTTCACCTAAATGATTTAACGCCGAGCGTATATCCATTGCTATAAATTCATTTCCCATATTTGCCTCTATCGAGATTAATGCATTTTCGAGATTTTCCTTCACTTTTTCTAATATTTCATAGTGTCTCATATTTAGCAATACATCTTGCTCCCGATTTATTGATTGCAAT